>CAMDSI010000069.1 GCA_945906915.1 Spirosoma fluviale
CTTTTGAAGGAGATTCGCAAGTGGTTTGGTTTGAAGGTAATTATTCGGAATATGATGAGTCCCGTAAAAAACGTTTAGGGGATGTCACGCCAAAACGTATTCGTTACAAGAAATTGCAATAATATGAACTCGAGACAAAAAATTCAGGCTGTCATTGACGAAATGGGCAAAGTGGTCATCGGCCAAGAACGCCTTATTAATCGCTTATTAGTTGGTCTTTTCACGGGCGGTCACGTCTTGTTAGAAGGGGTGCCTGGATTAGCTAAGACTTTGACAATTAATACCTTAGCTAATATTCTCGACTTGCATTTCCACCGCATTCAGTTTACGCCGGATTTATTGCCAGCGGACTTAGTGGGGACGATGATTTATAATCCCAAAAAATCAGAATTCGAGGTAAAGAAGGGCCCAATTTTTGCTCAAATCATCCTCGCAGATGAGATTAACCGTGCACCAGCTAAAGTACAATCTGCTCTTTTAGAAGCGATGGCGGAGAAGCAAGTAACTATCGGTGATACGACTTACCCATTAGACAAACCGTTCTTAGTTTTAGCGACCCAAAATCCGGTCGAGCAAGAAGGCACTTTCCCTCTTCCTGAGGCGCAAGTAGACCGTTTTATGCTGAAAGTGTATTTAAACTACCTCGATAAAGATCAAGAATTAGCCGTAATGCGCCAAAAGTCGAATATGGACTTTAATTACGAGCCTAAAACCGTTTTAACGGCAGAGGATATCGCTAAAATCCGCAAAGAGATTAACGAAATAACGATCTCGGAGACCTTGGAGAAATACATTATCGAACTTGTTTTTGCTACGAGAAATCCAGCCGAATATGGCTTAACACAAGAGGCAGGATATATTCAATTCGGGGCATCGCCGCGTGCGAGTATTCAATTGAATTTAGCCGCAAAAGTGATGGCCTATTTAGAGGGACGCGATTATGTGCTTCCTGAGGACATCAAAGAAATGGCCCCAGATATCCTGAATCACCGTATTATCTTGAACTATGTGGCTGAAGCAGATAATATTACAACGCTGCAAATTATCCAATCCATCTTAAGTAGCGTGGCAATTAATCGCTAATTTTTTGGGTAAAAATGGGGTCTTTTTTGCTTTCATAGCAAATTAGCACTTATGAAATACCTTCTTATCCTTTGCCTCTTCTTCTTCAGTTTCACTGCCTCGGAACCGATGCGCGTTTTCCTAATTGGGGATTCGACGATGGCGGATAAGGTGTCGGCAGATTTTCCGGAGACGGGTTGGGGAATGCCTTTTGCTGCGTTTTTTAACGAAGCAGTTGAGGTCCAAAACCACGCGTATAATGGACGCAGTACAAAAAGTTTCCGTCGAGAAGGTCGCTGGGCTAAGGTCTTTAACCAGATCAAAAAGGGAGATTATGTGTTGATTCAGTTTGGCCATAATGATGCCAAAGCTTCTGATACCAGCCGCTACGCCCCGGCTCAAACCGATTTCCGCGAAAACTTAATCCGCTATGTGCGTGAAACCCGTTCTAAGGGCGGAATTCCTCTCTTATTAACTCCCACCCAACGCAGAAAATTCGATTCCTCTGGCGTTTTCGTGGATCAGCATGCCGATTATCCTTCTGTTGTTCGAGAAGTGGCCTCCGCTGAAAAGGTGCTTTTAATCGATATCGAAAAGGAAAGTAAGAAATACATTTCGGCTGAAGGCGCAGAAGGTGCTAAGAAGATGTTCTTGCATTACCCATCAGGTATCTTCAAAAAATTCAGTAAAGGAGTGGCGGATGATACACACTTCTCTCCTTTCGGTGCTAGAAAGATTGCTAGCCTTGTTGCTGAAGCCATTTTAGCCTCAAATGAGCACTTGCGCAGTTTCTTAAAAAAATCATCTTTCTCTCAGAAATACGCTTTTGAATTACCGAACGTGGCGACAACTGCGTTTAAAAAAGATACGTTCAATATCGTTGCCTACGGTGCCTTTTCATCAGCTAGCTCTCTGAACACATCGGCGATTCAGCAAGCCATCGACATCGCTGCGAAGCAAGGCGGTGGCGTGGTGCGCGTGCCGGCTGGGTTTTGGCTGACTGGTGCAATTACCTTACGCTCTAATATCAATTTCCATTTAGATGCCGGCGCCGTCTTGCAATTCAGTTCAGATGCGGCGCAATATCCACTGGTTAGAACCAATTGGGAAGGTGTGGATGCGATCAGAGCCCAATCCCCGATTACAGCGATAGGCGAACGAAACATCGCCATCACCGGTTCTGGTATCATCGATGGGGCAGGCGAGGCCTGGAGACCGGTGAAAAAAGGGAAATTAACACCAGGGGAATGGGATAAACTGGTTCGTTCTGGTGGAGTGTTAGATGAGAAGAAAGATACCTGGTATCCAACTGAACGTGCTTTAAAAGGCTCTAAGATGGATCAACCAGGCGTCATAGCGGCAGGTTTCAATGAGGCCAAAGCCGAAGAAATCAAAGAATTCCTTCGTCCTAATATGATTTCCCTACGTGAATGCGAGCAGATTTTATTAGAAGGAGTTACCTTCCAGAACTCCCCTGCCTGGAACATTCACCCCCTACTTTGCAAGCACCTAACGGTAGAAAATATCACGGTTAAAAACCCCTGGTTCGCTCAAAACGGCGATGGTATCGACATCGAATCCTGTGAATATGTTTCAGTCCGCAATTCTCGTTTCGACGTAGGTGACGACGGTATTTGTTTAGAATCAGGTAAAGATGCTGAGGGTAGAAAAAGAGGCCGCCCGAGTGCGCACATCAACATCGAAAATTGTGTCGTATTTCATGGACATGGTGGCGTGGTAGTAGGTAGCGAAATGTCAGGTGGCGTACATGATCTTTTCGTCTCCAACTGCCAGTTCTTAGGAACCGATGTGGGCTTACGTTTTAAAACAGCTCGAGGTCGTGGTGGCGTGGTGGAAAATGTCTACATACAAGATATCAGTATGAAAAACATTTCAGGTGAAGCCATCTTGTTTGATATGTATTACCAAGGAAAAGATCCGGTGGCTACTTTTGGAAATGGTAGTGAAACTCCAAAAATCGAAAGCAAACCCGTCGATGCAGGGACTCCACAATTCAAAAACATCTTCGTGGATCGCGTCGTGGCGAAAGGAGCAGAAACCGGATTATTAGTGCGTGGATTACCGGAAATGCCGATTCACCATATTTATTTGTCTAATCTAGATATCGAGGCGAAACAAACCTACCGCGTCATCGAAGCCACTGATATTCAATTAACAAACGCTAATTTTACCCAAACCGGTGACAAAAAACCGGAGTTAATTAATGTCAAACGCTGGAAACTTAACGCTCAATAATAATACTCGGATCAACCACATAACGACCAGATTGATCACCATACAGCGATAATCCACCTTCTGTGGCCTCGAATCGCAAAATTAATTTCCCCGTCTTGGCGGCCTGTTGCCAAGCGGCTGCAGGAATCACCCCTTGCACTAAATAACCATAGGTTCCTGCCTCGTCTAATTTATTATTGCGCGCCTGGTAATGCCAAGACAATATGCCTTGGTGATCCGCTGGATCATCCGCTAATATAGTTTCAGAAGCAACGAAACCATTTGCACTCACCTTCAACTTTGCTGGACTTGCATATCGATCGGTTTGCGGATAGGCATTCGGGTTTACGCCGGGGTCAAAAGTTCCTTTGCCTAGCATATAGTCTCCATCCATTTTTCCGGCATCATCCCGATCTTTCCCTAAGATGGGTTTAGAAGAAGCCTCCACTAAGAAACGAACTTGTTTGATACCTTCAGCACCAGCAGTAGGAAAAGGAATTTCGTATTCGAAATAACCAGCGCCTGCCCCGTTTAATTTATGACCTAAAACGCCCGTCCACTGTTTCTTCGGCCAGCTAGATGAGTTATAGCGCTCCACAGGCACCGAAATTAACTGACCTTTAGCGGGTTGCGTGTTTCCGTCTTCCACGATTAAATGAACAAAGTTGCGATGAACCACTTTTCCGGATGGATCCGATAATTGAAACGCTAAGGTATTGATGGATTTATCCGCAGGTAGTTCAATGACAAGCGAATCAAGGGCCTTCACGTCCCAAGGGGCAAAAGTTAAAGCCTGCGTTTTCACCCAACGGTTCAATTTCTCTCCAGCTGCATTCGTCCCTGATAAAGTCATTTGTAAAGAGAGCGATCCCGCTTTATCCGTCAATGAAGAAAGGTGGAGAGGAATCTTGATTTTTTGGCCCGCCTTGCCTGCCCAAGTTATTTCCTGGCCTGTCGAAAGGTAAAAAGGACTATGGAAATCTAAAAGGGACATGCCTGGAACAATGGCGTTTAGGCCTATTTCCTTTTCAGTTCTGTCAAATTTATAATAGCCATTCCACTCATTAATCACATCGTGGTGCTCAGTATACAACCAACCAGCCATTTTAGGGTGGTTACGGAAGGAATTAATCGCCTTGTGGTAATCGAAGGTATAATCCACATCGCCTGTACTTCCTTGATAGCCCCACACATTCCCAAACTCAGAATTAATCATCGGTTGGGCTCCCTGCTGGTAGCCTTTCTCAAAATTCCACGAACTTCCTGGATAGGTTTTAGCCGAATATTCTTCTAGCATTTTATCCCATTCATAGCCCGCCTGATAAGCGTGCCAAGAATTGATATCGGTTTCTGTGTGACCTCTGCCGCAGCAAACGGAATTGTCTTCGACGAGGCGAGTGGGGTCTAAGGTTTTGGCCAAATGATAGACCGACGCCACCCACTTTTGTGTTTCAGGAGTATAAATCGACTTTTTATCTTTATGCGTAAATAATCCCCAGGTCTCATTGAACGTAATCCAGGAGAAAATCGCCGGATGATTATAATCGCGTTTGATCATCTCATGCAACGTATATTCCGACTCTTTTTGCATTTCCGCCTCTGGATCACCCCATGAATTAGGCAAATCAGACATCACCAAAAGTCCTAATTTATCAGCCCAATACAGCTTGCGCGGCACATCCACTTTAATGTGCGTTCGGATGCCATTCAACCCAATGCGCTTGCTGCGCACAATCTCCTCCTTCATAAATTGATCCGACGGGAAGGTATAAAATCCAGTAGGATGATAACTTTGGTCCAAAGCCAACTGCACATAAATCGGCTTATTATTCAAACCGATATACGGAATTTTCGAGCCTGGCAAATTCACCACCGAAATCTTCCGCATCCCGAAATATCCGTTCACTAGATCCGATCCTGATTGAATTTTTAACCCATACAAAAATGGATCTTCTAAAGACCACAGATGCATGGTTTTTATTGGTATTTCCACGCTACCCTCCTGCTTACCAGCAGCAATCTGTAGGGAGGCTGTTTGCCCATTCGACAACGTGATTTTCACCTCTTGATTTTTCGAAGCAGGCGCTCCCAGATACACCTTCACTTGCGCCTTTTTCGCATCAATATCTGGATTCACCGCATAATGATCGACAAAATTTTGGCCACGAGCCTCTAAATACACGGTCTGCCAAATTCCCCGCGCATTCCCATAGCCTTGCTTTCCATAAAGCGTGAACATTCGTCTCTTATCATCTGCTCTCACCGCGATTTGATGCACCGAACCTGGTTTGACGCCTTTTAATTCTGCGTCGAATGGGGTATAACCTCCTTGATGTTTGCCGATTTGCACCCCATCTAAAAAGATCGATGTCGCCCAATCTGATGCACCAATGTTAATGAAAATACGTTTCCCTGTCCAAGTCGCTGGTATCTTGATTTCCTTATGATACCAGGCCACATCTGCTTCATCTTTCACTTCTGAAAGTGGAGAACCCCAAGGGAAGGGCACTAGAATTTTTTTCGAATACCGTGCTGGGGCTGTTAAAGAGGAATCAAAAGTAAAATCCCAATAGCCATTTAAATTCAACCATTGATCCCTTTGTAAGTCGGGTCTAGGGTGTTCAGCAAGAGGTTGTTTGTTTTGTGCTTGCGCATAGAAACACAGGCCCGCCAGCAGTAGGATATAGAATTTTTTCATAGGTTTAGATTTCTGCACCAGGCTGGTGCAGCTACAAATTTGGCAAAAAATCCGGGATATTTATCAAATAAGCGTAATTTTACAGGATGAGTGAATTAGCGGAATTAAAGAAAAAGATCCCTACCCAGATAGCGGTGTTAGGCGGAGGTAGCTGGGCCACGGCTTTAGTGAAAATCCTTTCTGAAAACAATGTAAAAATTAAGTGGTGGATCCGCCGTAAATCAGACGTCGAATTCATTCGTAAATACAATCACAATCCGAGCTATTTAACGGATGTGGCCATCAACCCGCGTAGAGTTAAGACCTATAGCAAAATGGTGGATGCCCTTGCCGGCGTCGAATATATCATTTTAGCGGTTCCTGCGGCTTTCATCCCCAGTACTTTAAAAGACCTTAATAAGAAGCATTTCGAAGGCAAAAAAGTGGTTTCTGCCATCAAGGGTATGATTCCTGAGGAAAATCTTTTGGTGACGGACTGGATGGAGCGTGCGTTTAATTTACCTTTGGGCCAAACCTGTGTCATCGCTGGCCCCTGCCATGCCGAAGAGGTAGCATTAGAAAAACAATCGTATTTAACGATTGCATCGCCTGATTTGGATTTAGCGCAATCTTTTGCCAATCTGTTAAATGGCCGTTTTTTACAGGCGCATGCCATTCAGGATTTGTACGGAGTGGAATATTGTGCGGTTATCAAAAATATTGTGGCGATGGCCTGTGGTATTACGCGTGGGTTGGGTTTTGGGGATAACTTCCAGGCCGTGCTTGTGAGCAATGCGATGCAGGAAATCAAGATATTTTTAGACGTGGTCTATCCGGAGAAAAATCGTGATTTAAATAGTTCTGGCTATTTAGGGGATTTATTAGTGACGGCCTATTCACAGTTTTCTAGAAATAGAACTTTTGGGAATATGATCGGTCGTGGATATTCTGTGAAATCTGCCCAAATCGAAATGAACATGATCGCGGAAGGCTATTATGCCGTGCGTAGTATTTATAGCATCTCGCGCCAACACAATATTCAACTACCTATCATCGAGGCTGTTTATAATATCGTGTACGATAAAGCGAATCCGATGGTGGAGATGAATAAATTAAAGAGTTTCTTAAAGTAAGAAGGAGCGAATTAATTCAGCCGTTTTTGCCAAAGATTCAGCCGACGGCTTCATCTTCTCCTGCGAGAAATTAATATCTAACATCCGGTTCATCGGAACCAAATGCACGTGCGCGTGAGGCACTTCTAAGCCAATAACAGCCACCCCCACCTTTTTACAAGGAATTGCTTTCTTAATCGCTGGCGCAATCGTCTGAGCAAACTTCATTAAGTCCCCAAGCAATTCAGGGTCTAAATCGAAGAGGTAGTCTACCTCCTGTTTCGGTATCACTAGCACGTGACCTTCCACTAAAGGCATTACATCTAAGAAGGCTAAGAAGCGATCGTCTTCCTTGATCAAATGACAAGGAATTTCTTTGTTGACAATTTTGGTAAATATCGTGCTCATCTTAATCTATTCGCTTCAAATTACATTTCGTAATCGGCTTAATAATCAAAGGTACTTTCTCTAATTTCACTGCATCGGAATCTAAGCCAAAATACTTATCCTCCGAATGCGTAAACTGCTTCACGAAGAAATATGCCTTCATAACCAATCTGTCTAATAGAGGCAATTCATTATCAAATGACAAGAATTTCTCCAAAACAACGAAACGGAAATCCCCGATTACATTCTGTTCATTCAAAGACTTATATCGGGACGTGATATCCACTTCGCCACGAGAAACCATCTCTTCTACCACCTTACGGAAGTATAAGTTAATGCGCTGCTCGACGCGGAAACCTAATTTAAAATTCACTTTGATGATGTCATCTCGTTCGATAACCGTCACCTTATAATCCATAGTATATGGCTCATCCAAGGTATCCACGTGGACGAACCAATAGATGTCCGCACGCTTCGGGCGTCTTTGAAAAATAGAATAAATAATCTTCGATTCAATATCTGTCACACGACCCGCATTCGACATAAAGACTAAGTGCGTCGCGTATTTAGGAATGGTTTCGTCTTGACTAAGTTCTTTCAACGGTTCGATATAATCCGATAATTTCTCATACTCGGTTAATTTCTTCTTGATTTTCGTAGCTCTATGCCAAATCCACATGATGAAAATAATGACTCCTGCGATAAACAAGGAAACATAACCCCCATGCCAGAATTTCTGCAAATTCGCTACTAAGAAAGAGCCTTCTAGGGAAACATACACAACAAGGAATAAAACAATCCACCACATGTCTATTTTTCGCATGTGTAGATAATAGGCCATCAAAGAAGTGGTCATTAACATGGTCATCGTGATGGCTAGTCCATAAGCCCCCTCCATGTTTGCTGATTCTTTAAACCATAATACAATACCTACGCAGCCCATCCACAATAAAATATTGATGGAAGGAACGTATAATTGTCCTTTTTGATCAGATGGATAAACTAAACGTACACGAGGCCAAAAGTTCAAACGAATCGCCTCTGAAATTAAGGTAAATGAACCTGAAATTAAGGCCTGTGAAGCAATAACTGCCGCAGCAGTGGCTATCATAATTCCTGTAAACAGAAATTCACGTGGCAATAATTCGAAGATTGGCTTGCGAACACCTAAAAGCGCACCTTCATGTGCTAATAGCCAAGCGCCTTGACCGAAATATTGTAAAACCAAAGCAATCTTCACGAAAATCCAGCTCACACGAATATTCTCTCTCCCGCAGTGACCTAAATCAGAATACAAGGCTTCTGCTCCCGTAGTACATAAAAAGACTGCTCCCAAGGTCCAGAATCCGGCCGTTCCCGACTGATGCGTTGTCAATAATTCCCACGCATAAACGGGGGATAAAGCTCTAAAAATGCTCCAGTCTTGACCTATCCACAAAAGACCTGTCAGGGCTAACATGGAAAACCATACGAGCATAATCGGGCCAAAAAGTTTACCAACGACCTTAGTACCAAAGATTTGGAAGACAAATAGCGCTGTCAAAATCACAATAACAATAGGTACCGTATCCGTGACATAAGGAGTTCCATCTGGATGATGCAACATTTTTAATCCTTCAATCGCAGAAGAAACCGAGATGGGAGGTGTAATAATTCCATCCGCTAATAACGTCGCACCACCGATAATCGCTGGAAAAGTTAACCATTTTGCATGACGCCTTACTAAAGCAAAAAGGGCAAAGATCCCGCCTTCACCCTTATTATCCGCTTGTAAAATTAATATCACATACTTTAACGTAGTCTGTAATGTCAAAGTCCAAAAAATACAAGATAAGCCACCCAAAACAGTTAACGAATTAATGGGATTATCTCCAATAATTGATTGCATTACATACAAGGGAGAGGTTCCAATATCACCGTATATGATACCCATTGCCACTAATAAACCGGCGGCAGTGGCTTTACTTTTGTGTTTGTGTTCCATTTTTAATCTCTAGGGAGTAAAAGTCTTATCAAGCGGCTTTGTTTATAATAAATATTAAATGCAATAAATGCTAAAAATTGTACTATTTTTATCTGTTTTCTTGAAATATTCCAAGAAACGGACGCAAATATAATTCAATGTTTTAGATATCAAATAGCTTTAGAAAACTTTTCAAGAAAACGCTGAATGCTTGCGAATTAACGCTCATAATAATACCCAAAAATGATATCCATTTCATCTTCAGAGGTCAAACCAAATCCAATATTTTTAGCGGTATCATTTACATAGGTCGCAACTGATGTTAAACCCTCC
>CAMDSI010000070.1 GCA_945906915.1 Spirosoma fluviale
ACACAACAAAGTAAAAATATCAAAATCCATATCAAATTAGATACGGGGATGAAAAGATTAGGATTTGAGCCAGCTGAAATCGCTGAATTAGCAGAGAATTTAGCTCAAATGCCTCATTTGTGGGTGGCTAGTATCTTGAGTCATTTAGCTGCTGCAGATAGTCCTCAACATGCTCCATTTACAGAAGAACAAATACACCAATTCAAGATCGCTACCCATCAAATAGAAGAGAGCTTAGGCTATCAAACTATCAAGCATATCGCAAACTCCGCTGCCATACAAAATTACCCTTCAGCACGCCTAGATATGGTGCGATTAGGCATCAGTTTATACGGAATAACAGGTAATCCAAACGTAAAAAATAAGATTGAAAACGTTTTAACCTTAAAAACATCCATTTCTCAGATAAAAAACATAGCCTCAGAGGTAACTATTGGCTACGGAAGAAGAGGAAAACTCAATCAATCTGGACGCATTGCGACCCTCGCAATAGGATATGCAGACGGCTATTCAAGAGCCTTGGGAATGGGCAAAGGAAGCTTCGAAATCAAAGGACATTTATGTCCCACGGTAGGTACCATTTGCATGGATATGTGCATGGTAGATATCAGTGAATTCCCTGACATTTCACTAGGAGATACCGCTATAGCCTTTGGCGGAAAAATACAATTATACGATTTAGCCAAACAGGCTGAAACTATCCCTTACGAACTCATGACAAATATCAGTGAGCGGGTTAAGCGGGTGTATGTAACTCAATAGACAGTAGACAGTAGTCAGTAGTCAGTAGACAGTAGTCAGTAGACAGTCCGTAGGGAACGAGTCCGGAGGAGTATGCCCATTCACCATTTACCATTCACCATTTACCATCTCTTCCCTATACTCTCCTCTCTCTAATCTATTATTTAGCATTATAGCTATATATAAATAGTATACTTTACAATATAGCTAATTAATACTTGTTCATTTTGCTAATTAATTAGTCATACTGCTATATAGTTTATCAATAACCTGATTTGGAGATTTAAATTGAATATATTAACTTAGCTAAATATCAAATAATAGCATGGCTGTAGAGAACATAGCAAAGGCTTTAGGGGATGAGTCCAGACGGAAAATCATCGAACTATTAAAGGAAGGAGAGCTTCCCGCTACGGCTATATTTGATCAATTTGACTACGCCGCCCCTACTATTTCCAGGCATTTGTCCGTTTTAAAAGATGCAGGTTTAGTTAGTACGCGTAGAAATGGTGTCTTCATTTACTATCAATTAGAGAAGGATGCTCTTCGTCAATTAGACGAATGGCTCTCCCCTTTTCTACCTAAACCAAAGGCAATACCTAAAGAAAAATCGGAGCCGACTCCTAAAATACCGAAAGAAAATCCTTTTGATAAATTCCAGTCTGAATTCTAATTTATAAAAATAATTCAATTTAAAATGAAGCGATTTGTGTTCATTATTCGAGGCCCAGTGGCAGGAATTTCAAGCGAATTTAGCTTGGCATCGGAGCTAGAATTAGATCAAATTCGGACCTGGTTAAAGGGCCTAAAAGCGACTTATGCAGACATGCTTTTTCAGAAATTTTCAAGTGAGTTGAAGGTGCTAAATCAAAGTGGAAAAATAGACCACCGACTGACCCAACAAATTGAAGGTGGTGAAATTTCTCAGATCGTCACACTGATTTTACCGAGCTTAGAGGTAGCCGAAGAAATTGCCGCTAGTTTTCCCTACCCTAATGAGTTTTACAGCCTCGAATTGAGAGAAATGGCTTAAATAGTATAAAATTCAACGGAAAAAGGCTCATACGTTGCGTATGAGCCTTTTTTATTTATTCACCACGAGAATCGCGTATTTTTTGTCTACTTATAGATTGATCTCACCTACCATATTCTCAGGCTTTACCCAAGCATCGAACTCTTCGGCAGTTACATAACCCAAAGAAATCGCCGTTTCCTTTAATGTAGAGCCATTTTTATGGGCAGTCTGTGCAATTTCAGCTGCTTTATAATAACCAATTTTGGTATTTAGGGCTGTAACTAGCATTAATGAGTTATTTACGTGCTTTGCAATGTTATCGTGCAAAGGCTCGATGCCCACCGCACACTTATCATTAAATGCCACACATACATCACCGATCAAACGAGCCGAATGTAAGAAATTATAAATCATCACCGGCTTGAATACATTTAGCTCGAAATGGCCATTCGATCCACCGATTCCGATGGCTACATCATTACCCATTACTTGTGCCGCGACCATGGTCATTGCTTCACATTGCGTAGGATTTACTTTACCAGGCATGATCGAAGACCCTGGTTCATTATCAGGAATATAAATCTCTCCAATACCTGAACGAGGGCCAGAAGAAAGCATCCGAACATCATTTCCTATCTTCATTAAGCTTACTGCCACCGTTTTTAAAGCTCCGTGAGCTTCTACGATTGCATCGTGCGCAGCTAGAGCCTCAAACTTGTTTTCTGCCGTCACAAACGGCAATCCAGTCAATGTGGCAATGTGCTTGGCTACATTTTCAGAATAACCTTTGGGGGTATTAATTCCTGTCCCTACGGCCGTTCCTCCTAAAGCTAGTTCAGAAAGGTGCGCTAAGCTATTGTTAATCGCACGTAAACCGTGATCTAATTGTGATACATAACCAGAAAATTCTTGACCTAACGTCAGTGGAGTCGCATCCATGAAGTGTGTACGACCTATTTTAACTACGTTTTTAAATGCTTTTGACTTTGCTGCTAACGTATCTCTCAATTTTGTGATTCCAGGTATCGTGACTTCCATCAACGACTGGTAGGCAGCAATGTGCATCGCTGTAGGAAAGGTGTCATTAGAAGATTGAGACTTATTAACATCATCGTTTGGATGTACAAACTTCTGCTCATCTTGTAAGTTTCCACCCTGTAATACGTGAGCGCGGTAGGCAATCACCTCATTACAATTCATATTTGACTGCGTTCCTGAACCAGTTTGCCAAACCACTAAAGGGAATTGATCTGCCCATTGTCCACCTAAAATTTCATCACAAACTTGACCTATCAAATTCTTTTTGGCCTCATCTAAGACACCTGCCTCAAAATTCGTAATAGCCGCTGCCTTCTTTAAATACGCAAAGGCCCGAATGATCTCCTTCGGCATCTTGTTAATATCTTGAGCTATGGGAAAATTCTCAATTGAACGTTGCGTTTGAGCGCCCCAATAAACATGAGCAGGCACTTGCACCTTACCCATAGTATCTTTTTCAATTCTATACTCCATACGATGTTTTGTATTAAATTTGTCTTAGTCTACAAAAATACCACCAAAAACAATAAGATGCTTACAATTTACGGAATTCCTGCATGCAACACGATGAAAAAGACTTTTGACTTTTTAAACGAAAAAGGGATTCCTTTTGAGTTCCACGACTATAAGAAAAAAGGCATCAGCGCAGAGCAATTACGCTTTTTTATGGATCAATTAGGTGAAGAAATCGTACTAAACAAACAAGGGAGTACCTACAGACAACTAAACGATTCGGAAAAGGCTAATCTAGATATATTCACTTACCTACAAGAAAAAACATCTGCCATTAAGCGACCTATATTGGTCCAAAATGACAGATGCTTCGCTGGGTTTAAACCAGAAGAATTAGATGTTTGGCTAACTATATAATTATCCTTTATAAAATAACCATTTGGCCATTTCTTTCACCGTAATTTTCTTTCCATACATCAAGATTCCCACCCGGTAAATACGGGCTGAAATCCAGCTGCAACCTAAAAATCCAAGTACCAGAAGAACCATAGAAGTAGCTAATTCCCACATAGGAACGCCATAAGGCAAACGTACCATCATATTGATGGGGGAAGTAAATGGAATCATCGAAGCCCAAAAAGCCATCGTACTATCCGGATCCTGCATCGTAAATTGTGCCATAATAAAGGCCAAAATAATGGGCAGCATCACAATAAAAGTAAATTGCTGGGCTTCAGCTGTACTCTCCACCGCACTACCTATCGCCGCAAAAAGAGAACTATACAGCAAATACCCAAATAAGAAATAGAACAAAAATCCGCCTAAAACTAATGGGATATTGGTGCTTTCGATCACCTTTGTTACTTCATCCATCGGAGATGCTTCCATCGTTTTCGCGACTTCTGGGTCGGCCTTTTTCACCTGCTCTACCCTCTGTTGAATCGGACTAGAACCATAGAATGTCGAGGCTACTTGAGTCAGCCCAATCGTTAACACAATCCATAGCAAGAACTGCGTCAAACCGACCATTCCTACTCCCAAAATCTTGCCCAACATTAACTGATAAGGCTTGATTGATGAAATGATCACCTCAATAATTCGACTACTTTTCTCTTCAATAACGCCTGCCATTACCTGGGAGCCATATAATAACAAAGTGATATATAAGAGCATCCCCATCACTCCTGCTAGGATCATCGCTCCACCCGAAGAGGAGCTAGTCTCATCCCCAGTTGAGGAAACAGAAATGGTCTCGCTATTAATCTCAACTTGTGTTTTTTCGTATACCTCTGAAGCGATGCCTGCCTGCTGCATTAAGGTGGCACGTACCTTTTTCTCAATGACACGCTCAATAGAGGATTTTAGAGGGAGGCTTAAATTCTTCTCCGAATAAATTTTTAGCTCTTTAGAATCGCTTACTATGTTTTTAGGTAAGTGAACAAATGCCACAAAACCCTCTTTTGAAAAAGACGCTTTTAGCTCAGCAGCAGGCTTATTCACGAGCTTGAATTCCACCTCTTTATCTACTAAATCTTTGGCCTGAAACAAACCACTCTCATCTAAAATCTCGATTCGTTTCACCTCTTTGTCTTGCATCGCTAGCCAAATAGGTATGGCATAAATCGCCGTAATCAATATAGGCCCTAATAGAGAGGCTATCCAGAAGGATTTCTTTTGAACTCGGGTCAAATACTCCCGTTGAATCACTAATAATATCTTGTTCATCGCTTATTTCGTTTCTTCTACTACCTGAATAAAAATGTCATTAAAGGAGGGAATCACTTCTTTAAACTCGAAAAGATCCACCTGTTTGATCAAGGCAGAAATAGCCTGATTTGTCCCATTCGATTTAGCTAATTTAATTACCGCCGAATGCTGTTCAGCATCGATAGAAACTACTTCAAAAGCAGAGGAATTAGTCAATTCACCCGAAAACTTCACCGCATATTCATCTTTCTTAAATCGATTGCGCACCTCTTCCTTTTCCCCTGTTAAAACAACTTTCGCTTGATTTATTAAGGCAATGCTGTCACATAACTCTTCCACTGATTCCATTCGGTGAGTGGAGAATAAAATGCTGGTGCCACGTTCTTTTAATCCTAGAATCTCATCCTTCAACATATTCGCATTAATCGGATCGAATCCAGAAAATGGTTCATCTAAAATCAATAATTTCGGTTCATGAACCACTGTTGCGATGAACTGAGTCTTTTGCTGCATGCCCTTAGACAAATCATCCACTTGCTTATACCACCAGTCTTTAATATCCAATCGGATAAACCAATCTTTCAATCGACTTTGCGCTTCAGCTTTAGAAAGCCCCTTTAGCTGCGCTAAATACATCAATTGATCACCTACTTTCATCTTCTTGTATAAACCCCGCTCCTCAGGCAAATAACCTATTTGTTCGACGTGTTTCGGATGTAAGACCTCCCCATCAAAGATAACTTGCCCTTCATCGGGAGCGGTTATTTGATTAACAATTCGAATGAGGGAAGTTTTACCGGCGCCATTGGGACCTAGAAGACCAAATATTTGGCCCTTAGGAATTTCCAAACTAACCCCAGCAAGTGCTGTGTGATCCGCATAACGCTTCACCACATTTTGAATAGATAGTATCATAGATTGAAATTATTGAGACGAATTTAAACAAAAAAATGCGTTCAAAAACCTAGTAAAAGGATGAACGCAAAATACAGCGGATAAATGAATTTAGGCGATGATTTTGGACACAAAATCCCAAATAACCACCCCCATACTCACGGACACATTAAGGGAGTGCTTTGTGCCAAATTGAGGAATTTCTAAGCTAAAATCAGCCTCTTGAATCCAGGCATCATTTACACCAAACACTTCGTTACCGAATACAAAAGCATATTTTTGACCTGTAACAGGCTTGAATTTTTCTAAAGAAACGGAGCCTTGTACTTGCTCCACGCAAACAATTTGGTATCCCTCAGAACGCAAGGCTTTGAGGCTATCTGCTGCATCCGTAAAATAGACCCAGTCTACAGACTCATCTGCACCTAAGGCAGTTTTTGAAATCTCTCTGTGAGGGGGTTGCGCAGTTATTCCGCATAAATGAATCGATGAACAACGAAAAGCATCCCCAGTTCGAAAGGCAGAGCCAATGTTATTCATACTCCTTATGTCATCTAAAACGATCACATAAGGGAATTTTTCAATGTTTTTATAAGTAGACACATCGAGCCTATTGAGCTCATCCATTGATAATTTCGTAGACATGTTTAGGCAATCCAAGAGAAAGGATAAGCCAATTCAGGCACCTTTACTCGATCTGCTAATTTTTCTAAGCGAGCAGGCAAATTAGCTACATAATCACGTGCCTTTTCTGCCGTCTCATTTAATCCCTTCATGTTTTCGATATCCCAATCAGAGATTAAACCCTTCATGATGGTCACATAGTCAGTGGTCGTATAAACACCTAAACGTTGTGCCGCATCAGAGAAATGCTCAAATAAAGAACTTTTCGCACCATTTATTTCGCGTAAAAAATGCGCTGGCATCACAATTTTCTTTTTCATCATATCAGCGAAAGCAAGCATCATTTCGTTCGGATCTAAAGTAAAAATTTCAGAAACAAAAGAACGATATGCCTTGTGGTGACGTAATTCATCCGCCGCTATTTGTGCACACATACGTGACAATAAAGTATTACCATGTTGCTTAGCTAAGGATGCTGTTCTACGGTGAGAAATATTCGTTGCTAGTTCTTGAAACGAAGTATAGACAAAATTCCGATAAGGATCAGCTGTTGTTCCTATATCAAAACCATCCGCAATTAGATATTGAGTAGAAATGGCCACCGATTTCATGTTTACCTTACCTGAAAGATACAAATACGTATTTAACAGGTTTCCATGACGATTTTCTTCAGCAGTCCAGGTGCGAATCCACCGAGACCAGCCATCTGTTTGGTCTACTTGATTCACCGACTCCATACCTAATAACCAGGATTCGTAAGTAGGTAAAGCCTCTTCTGTAATAGTATCACCCACTAAAACAGCCCAATAATCGTAGGGCAATTCATTAGCGGCTTCTTGCAAAGCTTTCACATCATCAAAGAACGAATCCTTAGTCGAATCGGGTAACATATCAGCTGGCTGCCAATTGGTATCGATCGGGACTAAATAGTCCTTCACATAGTTATCCATATTTTTAGCGAGCTCTGTCATGACCTCGAAACGAGTGTGAATTTGTGACATATTTTTTTAATTAAATTTTTAACTAGTGAAGATACACAAAAAACCCTATTTAATCTCCCAAATACGCAATTCCTTTATCCTGAGTTCTCCGCCCATGGATATTAATCGAACAGATTCCTTTTTAGTCGGAAAACGCAAAGAGCTGATAGCTACCGTGCCATCTTGTGCCAATAATTCTAAAGTGGAACGATCTACCACGAGCTGCAAAACCTTATCTCCACCAGGAATAAATGGCGCTGATTGAATCATATCAAAACCTGGAGCTGGAATTTGACCACTTAATCGGCGATCAATAAACCAATCTTGACTCTTTTCATCGAACCCAATTCGGGTCAATTCCGGGTTGTCTTTCGCCCTATCCCCTAGCTCAATTCCCCATTGTTTGGCATTCGTAGCATCGACTTTTAGCTCAATAACATAGGTCTTGTTTTGCAAAAACTTCATGCCAGATAAGTCCTTCGAACCCTTTAAAACTAGATTATGAGCTTCGTAATCAGGTTTTAATTTTGTCAAATCTGGCTTCAGCACTTGTTTTAGTCGCAAGCCCTGAGACGTGCGAACGAGGGATAAAGTTCTGGCTAAAGACATTTGGCCTTTATAAGGAAAAGTAGGTTGCTCCTTCGCATAGGACCAACTCAGCATCCATCCTAACCAATATGCCTCTTTATTTACCGTATTATAAAAAGGGATAGCTGCATAGAAGTCGCGGCCATAATCCACATAATTCACCTGCTCTTTAGGCGCGTCATTTGTAAAGGTTTTTCCATCGAAATCCCCTACGAAATATTGCATACCCACTGCCTTTTTATAGGGTCCTTGACTAGATACAGCAAATACCCATTTCGTATCCTTAGAACCTTCTACAGGCAATTCCATTAAGGAAGGACATTCCCAAATCATATCCACATCGCCTTGATGGCCAAACTCACTCAAATAATTCCAATGCAAAAGATCTTTAGAACCATAAAATTGCACCGTAAATTCCCAAGGTTTCACCACTGACATCACATATTGATGAGATGGTTCATGCCAAATAATATTAGGGTCTCTAAAATCCTTCAATTGAATGGAAAGCACTGGATTTTGATTGTATTTTGTCCAGGTTATACCCTCATCATTTGAAAAAGCAAGGTGCTGCTCTTGTAAGGTATTGGGATAATCGGCCGTATAAATCGCAATCAATAAGGGTTTATTCGGGTCCCCTAAACCAGAAACATGGTCCTTATCCAACACCACACATCCAGAAAAAATGTACTCTTTTCCATGGGGAATGGCTACCGGCAATTCCTCCCAATGCAATAAATCTTTACTTTTCGCATGACCCCAGCTCATATTTCCCCACTCATTCCCTTTCGGGTTATGTTGGAAAAATAGGTGGTAATATCCATTGATATAGATTAATCCATTGGGATCATTTGTCCAGTTTATCTTCGGACTAAAATGAATGGCTGGGCGCCATTGTTCCGTAGGTTTTTGGGAAAAAGAATTAAACGCCAGAAGCGTTAAAATGAATAAAGTCGATTTTATTTTCATCAATTTGGAGATAGTAAGCATTTTTAAAATGAGGATTAAACCAGTCCCCTAAATTGTAATAGGTGGCCCCAGAAGCTATAGGATAAGCAATCGGATGATGGCGGTGACCAAAGACAAAAGCTTCAATTGCGGGCTTTAATTGAGCCATTTCATTTACATAAGACACAATATAATCCGTCTCTGGATCAAATGACTGCTCCCCTTTAGATAGCGTACCTTCTTTTCTAGTGGATGACCAAAAATTGGCTAAACTTATTCCCACATTCGGATGTAAGAATCCAAAAAGCCACTGAGCCAAAGGATTTGTAAAGACCTTCTTTAACATCTTATAACCGGTATCTCCCGGACCTAAACCATCTCCATGGCCGATGTGAAGCAAAAAGGTCTTAGCTGCCGTTTTAATGGATAAATCGGATGGGGAACGGTAAATCTTAGCACCCACTTCTTTTTCTAAATAATCCCACATCCAAAGATCATGATTACCTACAAAAATATGAATGGAAATACCTTGATCTGCCAGCGCAGATAGCTTTCCTAAAAAGCGAACAAAACCACGCGGAACTGCCGTTTTATATTCAAACCAAAAATCAAATAAATCCCCTAATAAGAATACATCTTGCGCATCCGACTGGACTTGATCTAACCAGTTAACTAAAGCTTTCTCTCGTTCCCTTGA
>CAMDSI010000071.1 GCA_945906915.1 Spirosoma fluviale
TTTCGACGATGAGGCAGGCCAAAAAGTGTACCAAGATCACCCCATCCATGTCGACTTTGTGAAAAACTATGCTCATTTGTGGAAGAAGGTAATCGTGTATGATGCGGTAGATGCCTAGATAAAATATGTTCCCAAATCCGTAAAGGGAACAAAGCTTGTTTGGTTGTTAAGGAATACGGGGAATAATTACGCGTTCTTTGGTCCTTACAAAAACCCCTTAACAACCAAAAAATGAAAAAATTCATTCTATTATTCGCACTTGCGGGAAGCATTTTCGCTTGTACTAAAAAAGAAGACGGCGCTGCTGCTTCCACTGGTGCAAAAGGCCAAAACGGTATCACCATCGACAGCTCTGCAAACACAGATTTAGTAAGAAACATGATTGCAGCGTATGAATCCGGAGATTCGGCAGCTTATCGTTCTACCTATTCTACTGATGTTATATTTCACGATAACTTAGATTCAATGGGTATTGATGGAAATGTATCTATGTTTAAAGTATTAGCTGACAAAGGAATTAAAATTAGTGTTGTAGTGGGTCCGGTTTGGGAAAACCAATTCGATAAGCCTACTTCAAAAGGCTACACTAGTTACGTTATGAGCCACACGACTAATATCTACACAAGAGGCGATAAAACCGCTAAGAATGTCACTTTTGCAGTGGATGCAATCAAAGATGGCAAGCTAGTAGAGGAGTGGTTATTCTACGACAAAACTGCGGTTGCGGAATTGTTTAAATAAAAAAATAACACCAGCGCCGATCGAATCATTTTCGAATAGCGCTGGTGTTTATTTATATAGAGCAATTACCCTAAGGCTTTTCTACCCATCGCATCCGGATTATTCACGAGTGCACAAGCATCATCGAGAATCATCGTCTCCCCATTTTCCTTCGTGTAAGGCTTCCATGAAGGAAGGCCTCCGCCATTTGGATTACCTGTTTTTATGAAGTTCAAGAAGGACTTCGCCATCTTCGAAGAAAGGGCACGAGGTCTTTTCCCGCCACCCGTATGTGTTAACATCAGGTCTGTATTATAGAACCAAAAACAAATATCATCGCAGTGGAACGCGCGCATACGTCCGTCAAAAAGCGGGGGCTGCCAGCCAAACCAAGACAAATACACCGGCGCCTTACGTTGTGACACTTTCGCATCCGCAGCTGCAATGGCTCCCTTTCTATTCGATAGAATCATGGCCCACACTTCAACGGGTTTTGCTTTAGGGAAGTTTTGGCTATACGCCTCCACAATTTTGCCTGCTTCCGCACCGAATCGAGGCTTGATTTTTTCTACTACTCCTGCTAAGGTGATCTCTTCTAAGCTCGCATCTGTTCGGCTAGGGCTAGACTCATGGAAGGTCGTATTAATGATCAACGGAATGTCCGCTGAGAAATGATTCGGATCAGAAAAGAACGGCTGATCATTCATCGTCACCCCATCCGCAACCGGCGAAAATCCACCACGGGAGATGTTCATTTTCTTCGCTTCCTCTGCGAATTTTTCTACTGCACGCGTCGTAATATCAATATATTGTCTCCATGGAATTTGTTGCAATTTCTCGATTTCGCCGGGTTGTAAACCTGCTTCTTCCATCACTTTAAGCCCTAGTTTCTCTGCATATTCCTTGTTTACTCCTGTTAATGAAGTTCCACTTAAAGCCACCGCTTTATGGAATAAACCTTTTGCCGCTGGCATATTCATTAATGAAGTCACCTTAGCTCCGCCACCCGACTGACCGATGATGGTTACATTATTCAGATCCCCTCCGAAATTAGCAATATTATCTTTTACCCATTCGAGCGCAGCCACCATATCTAGGTTGCCCACATTTCCTGAATGTGGATGACCTCCAGCTGACTTTAAATGCGAATATCCGAAAGGTCCTAGACGGTGATTAATCGAACAGAAAACGATGTTGCCTAAGCGACTCAAATTTTCGCCATGGTAGCCATCTTGTTCAATGGCATTGCCATTCGTAAAACCGCCACCGTGTAACCAAACTACCACCGGACGTTTACCAGAATCAATAGCGGGAGTCCACACATTCAGCTTCAAACAATCCTCCGATACATCATCGTAATTCCAATGATCGACGAAAGAAGCATAGGCATTGGCATAACGTTTCTCCATAATTTGAGGAGCGGTGTTTCCCCACCAAACACAGGGTTTAATGTCTTTCCAAGCCGCTGGTTTTACGGGTGGCATAAAACGATTTTTGCCTGACGTATCAGCTCCGTAAGGAATCCCTAAAAATTGGTTGATCCCCCGCAATACAAAGCCGCGCACTTGACCATACTCTGTAGTGGCAACGGCGATATTATCGCCTACAAACAGCAGCTGGTCATCCGTGGATGCTACGGCTGTGGGAGAATTCAAAGGACTCGAGCCTACACTTAAAGTGGCAGCTCCTAATCCAAGGGATTGGATAAAATTTCTACGATTTGATTTCATATTTTTTAATAGGTTTAAATTCCGTTATTTTATCGCAATCCATAAATCTTCATCGAACGCATCGACCAAGGTGTAATATCATTAGCTGCGGCGTTAACTCCTTCCGCTAATTTCAAACGTAAGAATTTCGTGCGGGTGGGTGCAAGGGCTACAATATTATCCCCTTGCGTTCCTTTTACATTTGCTTGAACCACCTGCCAATCTGATCCATTCGTCGAGGCCTCTACTTGCAGGTTTCGAGGATAGGTGTGCGTGAATTCGGGGGTGACACCGGCGGCAGGTCTTTGGCCTCTCTTAAACCCAGAAGTGGACGTAAAATGGAATTCAGACAAGGTATATTCTGATGGGAATTCCACTTGGAAAACCATATCCTTTTCTTGCGTTTTACCAGTCGACCAGCCTTCATAATTAAAGGCGCTCTTAGGTGATGCATTTCCTCCCACGCGGGTGGATGAAGTATGGGTAGCATAGAATTTCCAGCTTTGGTCCGGTACAAATTCCATCGGAACCTGCTTGAATAAAGCCTCGAATTTATACATCCCCGCTTGCTTATTCGTATTTGCTCGAATCGAGGCCACCTGCTGTGGAGTGACGAAAGACGCATCATTTGATAAACCATTTCGGATATAGGAAACCACATCTGCAATCCACTGGTCAGATTGTTCTTTCATCGGTTGCATCAAACCACCGGCATAAGTTTTACCATCTATCGCCCCTTCTAATCCATGTAAAATAACCCGTATCGCATATTCCGGATGTTGTTGAATGCGGAATGATCCTGCCAAAGCCGGCGCTAACAATTTCCCATTCCCCATCGGCTTACCCATCCCATCATTTCCATGGCATTGTGAACATAATTCAGCAAACACTAATTCACCTCGCTCTAAAATTACCTTTTGCTCCTTGCTCAATTCCGGCGCATTAAAAGGCCCATTCGTTCGTGGCTTAGGAGGTGTAATTATTTGCTCCCCGATCAAATTGACCCCAGCCGATTTATTGGAAGCTAATGTGGCTTTTATACCTGATTCGAGTTCCGGAACCTTCAAGAATTTCTGCGTGAAAATCGCCTGCATCACCACCTCGTTATCCGAATCATTTAATGCTTTTTTATACAGATCAGCTAATCCTTTTTCGCCTGCTTTGTACAAGGTTTCCGAAGCCTTCAAAGCTTGAATGCGAATGCGTGGATTCACGTCTGCCATCAGTTTAGTAACAGTCGCCACTTTCAAAGAACCTAAGCCCTCTAAAGTCCAAATCGCATGTATTCTTCCATTCACATTCGTCCCTTTCAAGGCCATCGCCGTTAATGCTGGCACGACCGATTTATCATTGCGCTGCACTAAAACTTGCTGCGCCATATCTTGCCACCAACCATTGGGGTGATTTAAATAAGTCACTAAAGTCGCCGATTTATCATCATACATTCGCGGTTGTTTCGTGTCGCGCTGAAAGCCCTCGTGACTCACTCGCCAAATACGTCCCAAACCCACCACTTTGTCTAATTTATATTGCTCGATTTTCGTGCGCAAATAAGAGCCCTTAGGCGTCCATTGCCCCTCCTGAATAATTCCGTGGTACATATCCACAATGTACATCGTTCCATCGGGAGCAGTGGCCATATCGATAGGACGGAATAAGGGATCCGTCGAGCGAATAAATTCGGATTTTTGGTCTTGGAAAACGTTATGAAGCGTGGTTAAACCGTCCTTCTTAATAGGGTTAATTTGGCGTACAATTCGCGCCACCGGTTCTCCATAAAATAACTGCCCGCGTACAGAAGCGGGTAAACGATCCCCGCGGAAAATATCATTTCCTGCTGAACCCGTCACGCGATTTAAAGATCCATCCGGCTGGCGAATCTCGTCCATTCCGCCTTGCATATCGGATACTTTTACGGCAGCGCCGTAAGGAACGACAAAGCCCGCAGCGAGTTCATTCGGCACCTCAAAGTTGCCGTATTGGATCGGGAATTGGAAGTGAGACGGAACGCCAGACGCACCACCTTGGAAGTATAATTTCCCATCGTCATCTTGGGTAATTCCCCATTGAGCTCGGTTTGCCCCTGTTTTCTCCCGAATAATTCCGTTCGGAGTTTCTCTAATACGGAAGGCGTTAACAGTAGAGTAAAGCCAGTTATCCATTCCATAAAACAAGAAGGCTTGCTGGTGTTCTACGTTGCCTGAACGACCATATTTGTTAGTAAAAAATTCCTTTTTATCAGCTTTGCCATCGCCGTTTGTATCCGTGTATTTGTAAATATTATCTTGGTCTGACTCCATGGTCAAAACACTATTTTTGCCATAAGGCAAAACGAAACGGGGGAAGATTAATCCGTCCACGAAGGCGGTTCCTGTCTCGTAAATTCCATCATTATTTTTGTCTTCCCAGCGCGAGATTCGGCTGGTAGGCTCTAACTCATTTTTGGAATCTGCATCTAACATATAAGATCTTAACTCCAAAACGTACATCCTGCCATTCCCATCAAACACGATTTCCGCCGGCTGCTGGATCTGTGGCTCCGTTAAAACGGGCTGCATTTTATAGCCCTCGGGCAGTAAAAATTTCTTCAGTTGCTCCTCGATGGTCAAAGGTTGCACCGGGGCTTTAGGAGCTAAATCAATCCCTTTCCAGTTTTCATCATTCGGATCGACTCCGTCCGGAATTTTCAGGGTATCTAAAGAGGTTGTACGAGAAGACGTGGAATGAAAGGAGGCCAAAACAGAAAGCGTCAGCATTCCCGCCAAAGATAATACGGCTAATTTTTTCATGTAGGTTTAGAATTTTACACAAGGAATGTAGAATTTCACTGAATTACAATAGCTTGGAACGAATTATCAGGGCAGCTCATCCTAGTAGTGCGTCCTACTTCAGAGCTAAGGAAATGAGTCCGGAGTCCGGAGGGGATCAGTTTTCCTGCAAGGATTTGAATAATAATTCCTTTAAATAGTTCTCAACAAATAATTGCTTATTCTCCTTCCCCGCATCGGTTAATCTAGGTAAATAATGACTAAAAAATAGCTGTGAATGAGCCGTTTCAATGAGGGTACTACTTAGGGAATGTGGATAAGCATAGGCCGGATTATGGGACTGAATTAGATCCGAAATGCGTGCGCAAAGATCTTTAAATGGCTTGAATACCTTTTCAAAACTATTTATGCTTTACAAGCAAGTGCGGGGGTATTAATTTAAGATAATTGGGCGTACCTTTGCCTCTTCAAAAATACCCCTCTATACAATGCCTAATTCTGCGAACCGCGCGAAAATTATCTTAATTCTTGGAATCTTATCAGCCATTGGACCTTTGTCCATCGATATGTATTTGCCAGCATTTAAAAACATTGCTTTAGCTTTGAATTGTTCACAAGAAGAAATGGGCTATACGCTATCCAGTTTCTTCTTCGGTATTTGCTTGGGGCAATTAATTAGCGGCCCGCTATTAGATCATTTCGGTCGCAAAAACGTACTCTACATCGGTTTATCCATCTACGTCTTAAGTTCAATTGCTTGTGCCTTTTCCACGTCCGTTGAAATGTTAGTTGTTTTTCGACTGTTTCAAGCCTTAGGTGGAAGCGTGGGAATGGTAGCCCCTAATGCGGTGATTCGAGAGACTTTTGAGGAAAAAGAACGCCCCAAGGTTATGTCATTAATGATTTTGATCCTAGGTGTTTCTCCTATATTAGCCCCCTCTTTAGGAAGCTTATTATTAACGATTGCAAGCTGGAAGGCTATCTTTTTAGTTCTCGCCTTCATCCTATTAGTCATCATCTTCTTGATCAAATCCTGGTTACCTGAAAAGACCAACCGGGAACATGGAGGACCGTTTCGTATTACGACCATTTTAACGTCTTACAAGGCCTTGTTCAAAGAAAAAGAATACCTCGTTTTTGCCTTTACCGGGGCGATAGGGGCAGGAAGTATTTTCACCTATGTAAGTGGGGCGCCATTAACTTTTTTAACTTATTATGGAGTAGATGAGTCCAAATTCGGATTCATTTTCGCGATTGTTGCCTCCGGAATTATCTCGGCGAGTCAATTGAATCGCGTGGTTTTGAAGAAGTATTCGAGTTTACAAATTTTGAAAGTGACCTTACCCACGCTATTAATACTGGGTTTGATTTTATCCATTTTAGCTAAATTGGATTTGCTTTCGATGGAATTAAATATCGCTCTATTATTTCTGATTATGGGTTGCCAAGGTTTCAATTTCCCCAATGTGGCGACACTTGCCTTGCGTCCCTTTCACCGAGGTGCTGGAACGGCGTCTGCGATGCTAGGCTCAATTCAGATGGCTTGGGGTGCAGTTTGCGCTACTTTAGTCGGATTGCTATTTGATGGAACTCCTTTCACCATGGCGATCATCATTTTCGGATGTGCTGTGCTGGCGAATACGATTTTGTTCGGAATCGGGCGGAAGTATATTGTTACCTAAGGCTTTAAAAGCTCGAAATAACTTACCACGAATTTATCGCCTTTCAAGTTGCCTTGAACTTTGGCCTTACGCACTGCCATACAAAATCCTTTCTCCTCATGGGCGTCCCCGTGATCGTCTAGACCCGTGCCTTCGACCGCATAGGCCTTCCCTTCGTATTTAACCGCGAGGTAGCATTCCTTTCCAGGCATTTTAAAATTACACGAACCACAAGACGCTTCTAGTTCCAAAACTGGTTTAGAGGCATCGAGCTTCCCTGCCGGCTTAGTTTGTGCGGAAGCCGCAAAGGCTGCCAAAAAGAAGAATAAAAAGAGCTTTTTCATAGAGGCAAAATTAAAATAATAGAGGGAATACAAAGCTAACAATCGCTGCCCAAACGGCATAAAATGGAAGGTAGGACGTCAAACTTTTTTCTACCGCTTCGATACGTTCATTTCCTTTTAGAAATGACCATAGCTTCTGCGTTGTAATCATCATGTGCACCATGACGAGCGCATTGCTTCCTAGCACCGCTAGGCGATTCGGTGTAATGCCATATTCCATCAGTCGAAAACCAATGGCAGATAAAGCGATGCCATTATCTATAATCGCTAAAACCGCTAGAGCAAATAAGAAATACTGGTGAACGCGGGACGCATTTTGCTTTGTTGCCTCGCCTAAAGAAAACAATATCAAGGCCATTACTCCAATGAGCACACCGTTAAATAGGAGTAAAAACTCGCGGTCATTATAGGGGTCTTTCCCAGAATAAATGATAGCCACTAGGAAAATGGCTAAGGTGATAGTGACTAATGGCGTAAATATGCGCGCAATCACTGGCGAAATTTTGCTGACTAAGCTGGCGTTTTGGCGCACTAAAAAGGTAGCAAAAAGAGGCACAGACGGAAGAATCGACAGGACTAAATAACGGAAATAAAAGTCCTCGATTTTTAGCTGAATTAAATTAAAAAGATTGATCGTCAACGCGGTAAATAAGCCTCCCGCTAATCCAATAACGGTAGTCATCACGACTAAATCTCCGTGGTAACGCAGAAAATCCATTCGTTTCCCAGGATCAGATTTAGCAAAAATATAGCCCACCACTAACCAAATTAAAATAGGGATATGAAGGCAAGTTAAAAGCAAGGTTGTGCTTTTTTCAGGTAATAGATTTATAAATAGAATAGACGCGGCTAAAATTGCCAAAGGTGCCAAAAGCTGACGAAGCGACATCCCTTGCTTGTAAGCAAAATATGCGCCTATCCCCGGCATCACGATAAAGGACATGTTGCGGGGAAAATAATAGTCATGCGAAATAGAAAAAATGTCCGGTAACTGCATGAGAAATCCGGCTAACAGCGCAAAAATACCTACTACGAGCCAGTCGCTCATCGAACCCCAGGAAGTAGTCGAAACAACTAATCGTTCACGCCAAATATGCGCCGAAACCTGAGTGGATATTTGAGGATAAACCGCTTCAAAAGCCCTAGCAAAAGCAGCAGGGTTCGAGCGGTAGAGTTGTTCTAATGCGGCGGGATTCGAGATATTGGTAATAATTAGGGCTTCCATTTTACTTTCGCTTTGCCTTCATTTCTGCGGCTTTTTCCTTTGATAGTCCATACACTTTTCCATTTGCCGCATCAGTCAAAAAGCGGTCAATATAGCCTTCGCTAATTGCCGTATTGTCCTTGTATTTAACGCGAAGTGCCTCTAATTGTTTGTGTAATTCCTTGCGAATAGAAGCATAAGCAGGATCATTATACACATTTTTCAATTCCAGAGGATCTTTCACTCGGTCGATTAATTCCCATTCTCCCGCCTTAAAATAATAATGTATCAACTTGTACTTCTTCGTGACAATGGCATAATGGCGATTCACCATGTGTTCTGCCGGATATTCGTAATAGTGGTAATAAACCGCATCGCGCTTCCATGGCTTGCCTGTCACTAGAGGGATTAAACTTTGACCTTGCATATCAGCAGGTGCGGGAACACCCGCAGCGTCTAGAAAGGTTTGCGCAAAATCGAGGTTTTGAACCAAAGCGTCCGAACGCTGGCCTGCCCGAATGTGACCCGGCCAAGAAATCAGTAAGGGTGTTTTAAAGGACTCGTCATAGACAAAACGTTTATCGAACCAGCCATGTTCCCCTAAGTAAAATCCTTGGTCGGATGTGTACACGATGATCGTGTTTCCCATCAATTTATTGGCTTCCAAATAATCCAATATGCGCCCCACATTTTCATCCACGGCACGCAGCGTGCCTAAATAATCTTGCATATAGCGCTGAAATTTCCAGCGCATTTTATCTTGATCCGTCATACTCGGATAAACCTTCTTGAATTCCGCATTGATCCGATTATAGACCCGGTCAAAGTTCGCTTTTTGACTCGGATTTAAGCGACCCATATCCGCCACAAAACGTTGCTTATCAAATTTCATTTCAGGGATTTTTAATGAATCCAATGTCTCTGGATAGATTTTATTATCCCCTGACCAACCCATACTAGTTAGGATATTCATCTCCGCCTCTTTCGCAGGCGAAGTTCGTCCAGCATAATCATCGAAAAGCGTCTTCGGTTCTGGATAGATTTTTTGAGTCATTTCGTCCAAATGCCGTTCTGCCATTAACCAAGGACGATGTGGCGCTTTATGTAAATACATGAGCATAAAGGGCTTGTCTGGGGAGCGCTCCTTTTTAAGCCAATCCAACGTCATATCGGTGATAATATCCGTCACATAACCCGTGACCTTGATAT
>CAMDSI010000072.1 GCA_945906915.1 Spirosoma fluviale
CTGTCGACTGTTTCAGCGGCAAAATTAGTTGACCTATCTATTTCCCCTATTTATGTAATAGGATTTCGGGGGCGGAATCATTTGATCTTTCAACGATTCAGACCCCGAAAACCTAATACATAACCCACGTATCCTTCGACCCACCCCCTTGCGATGAATTAACCACAAGTGAATCTTTTCTTAAGGCCACTCGCGTTAAACCACCCGGCATGACGTTCACACCATCTCCATATAAAATATAAGGCCGTAAATCCACGTGTCGGCCTTCAGCATGATCTTCTATTAAGCAAGGTACCCGCGATAAAGAAATAGTCGGCTGGGCGATGTAATTTCTTGGATTGTTACGAATTAGGGTTTTGAATTTTTCTTGTTCTTCTTTGGTGGACTTTGGCCCTATTAACATACCATAGCCTCCTGCCTCATTTGCCTCCTTCACCACTAATTTCTCGATATTTTCTAAGACATAGTTGCGATCATCTTCCTCCGAACAAATGTAGGTTTTGACATTCTGGATGATGGGTTCCTCATTTAAATAGTATTTGATGATGCGTGGCACATAGGCGTAAATTACTTTATCGTCCGCCACGCCCGTTCCTGGGGCATTTGCAATGGCAACTTTGCCCTTTTTATATACGTCAAAAATACCCGGAATACCGATCATAGAATCAGGATTAAAGACCTTAGGGTCTAAAAAAGTGTCATCAATGCGTCGGTAAATGACATCGACGATTTGGAAACCCTTCGTAGTCCGCATTTTTACATAACCCTTGTGCACGACTAAATCACGCGCATCTACTAGTTCAACTCCCATTTGTTGAGCGAGGTAGGAGTGCTCAAAATAGGCTGAATTATAGATACCCGGAGTTAATACGACAACGGTCGGATCTGGTCTGTCACTGATAAAACGCAACATTTCTAATAACTTATTGGGGTAATCGGCGATGGGTCTAATCTGTGTTTTGGCGACCACCTCTGGAAAAGTTTGCTTCAATAATTCCCTATTTTCCATCATGTAGGAAACTCCGGATGGACAACGTAAATTATCTTCCAAAATCATGTATTCTCCATCACTACCTCGAATCAAATCGGTTCCAGTAATGTGTATGTAGATGTTTTTGGCGGGTTTGATTCCGATGCAGGCCTTTAAAAAGTCTTTAGAGGTATGAATAACTTCTGCAGGAATGATGCCATCTCGGATAATCTTTTGATCCGAATAAATATCATTTAAGAATAAATTTAAGGCTGTGATGCGCTGAATTAATCCTTTTTCAATCTTTTCCCATTCTTTGGCTTCGACGATTCGGGGAATGATATCCACGGGCATGATACGCTCGGTTCCTTCGTTTTCTGAATAGACATTGAAAGTGATTCCCATGGCCATTAAGGCTCTTTCGGCGGATTGCTGGCGGCGCAAGAATTCATCTTGTGTGAGTTGTTCCACGCGTTCCTTGAAGTGTTCATATCCGGCGCGTACACTTCCGTCCGCTTCGAACATTTCATCAAAAAATCCATCAGTTTCGTAGCCTTTAAAGGTAAAATTCATGCCATTGATTGTTTAAATGCTTGATATGATGATAATTTAGAATTTTATTTTTGGATTGATTTTCCAAAGCTTTATAAATTTTTAAATTTTACCAAAATAGCCTTTTAATTAGTGGAAATTTACCATTTTTTGTCTGATATTGATGTCTTATGACTATCTCCACATTTTATTTCTCGAGTCCCATCGGAATATTGCATATTCAATTATCAGATGATGGCCTGAGATCCTGTTCTTTTGTAGAACAAGTTCAACCAGAAATAATTGAGCATAAGACGGAGGTTCAACAAATTATAGTCCTTTTGCAGGCCTATTTTGAATCCGGGAATTTGGCTCCTTTTCCTATTGATCCGAAGGTGGGAACGCCTTTTCAACAGCGGGTTTGGCAGGAATTAAAAAATATCCCGAAAGGACAAACTGCTAGCTACCTCGACATAGCTAAACGACTAAAAATGCCCAAAGCAGCTCAAGCTATAGGCAACGCAAATGGCCAAAACCCCATTTTACTCTTTCATCCTTGCCATCGAGTAATCGGATCTACAGGAAAACTGGTTGGTTATAGTGGAGGACTGTGGCGTAAAGAATGGTTACTTGCGAAAGAGGGAGCCACTTTATTTTAGCTTATATTTGTAGCCATGGAAAATGATCAAATTGTAGACGTACTCGAGCTGTTAGTAAAGCTTTGGGATCTGCATGGGCTAAATGAATTTAAGAGTAAAAATTTAGCCTTTGCTGCGCGTGGTCTTGATAAATTTCCAGGATTGATAACTAATTTATCGGAGGATGAATTACTCGCAATTCCTGGTGTAGGGAAGGTGGTGGTTAAAATTGTGCAAGATGTGGCAACTTCAGGTACTTGTTCGGATATGGAGCAAATCATCGAACAGACTCCCCCAGGCTTGTTGTTACTATTGAAGATTAAAGGCTTAGGGCCTAAAAAGGTTCGAACGATTTGGCAAGAATTGCAGATTACGGAAATCGATGATTTATTATCCGCTTGTGAAGATGGTAGATTAGCTAATTTGAAAGGTTTTGGCGGAGCTGTTGTCGAAAGTGTTACCTTAAATATACACTTCATTAAGTCTAATTCAAGCAAATTGCGAATAAACAAGGCGCAAGATTTAGCAGATGAAATTTCACAAGAATTAAGTGTCGCATTTACTAAAGTGTCCATTGCGGGTGAATTAAGGCGTCATTGTGAGGTAATTAGCTCAATATTATTTTTAGTAGAAACGGACGATTTATTTGGAGCGTCTGGTCTTTTGCAGTCTGTTGATTGTTTAGAGGAAGACTTAAAAGAATCCTCTCCCTTTACGTGGCGTGGATTCGCGAAGGGGCATTTGATTCCGATCGAAATCCATTTTGCATCTAAAATTGAATTTGTCACGAAGCTTTTTGCTCTATCGGCCACTCCTGATCACTTAGCCCAAGTTCACTTCTATGAGAAATTTGACGGTAAAGATATTGCGGAAGAAAAGGTCATTTATGAATCCCAAAATCTTCCGTATATAGTGCCCGAAATGCGCGAAGGTCTGCGGGAATTTGAATGGGCCACGAATCTCGGGGATAAATCCCTGGTGTCATACGAAGATTTACGCGGTTGTTTACACAATCACTCCACCTATTCTGATGGTAAAAATAGCCTTAGCGAAATGGCTGAAGCTTGTCGCGACTTAGGTTTGAGCTACTTTGGCATAGCTGATCATTCTAAATATGCGGCTTATGCAGGAGGATTGAAAGAGGAGGATGTATTGCGTCAACACGAAGAAATAGATCAATTGAATTTGCAGTGGTCTGATTTCCAAATCCTAAAAGGAATTGAAGCGGACATATTACCTGATGGAAGTTTGGATTACGATGCGGCTGTTTTATCCTCATTCGACTACGTCGTTGCTTCGGTGCATGCTGGTTTAATAATGGATTTAGAAAAAGCGATGCCTCGTGTTATGAAAGCTATTGAAAATCCATTTACGTCTATTCTAGGTCATCCTACGGGACGTTTATTGTTAGCAAGACCAGGTTTTCCACTTCAAATGTCGAAGATTTTAGATGCCTGCAAGGCAAATGGCGTGTCGATTGAATTAAACGCAAGTCCATATCGCTTAGATGTAGATTGGCGCCATATTTATGAGGCAATGGACAAGGGTGTTTTTGTTTCCATTAATCCAGACGCCCATGCAATCGCCGGTTTACGAGATATGGAATGGGGAATTAAAGTAGGTAGAAAAGGTGGGCTCTTAAAGGAATTGACTTTGAATGCCTTGACTTTGGAAGATATAAAACGCTTCTTTTCTAAAAATTAGGTTTCAATAAGTACTTCGCATAGAAATCGTCAATGACACGAACGGCTTCCGTCGGTGTGTCGACTAAGGCAAATAATTCAAGATCTTCTTCATTAATATTTCCCTGTGTCACCATGGTCTTTTTCATCCAATCGATTAATCCGCTCCAATATTCTTTTCCTACTAAAACCACCGGGAAACGACCAATTTTATGAGTTTGAATCAAGGTAAGCGACTCAAACATCTCGTCTAGCGTACCAAAGCCGCCAGGCATAATGATAAATCCTTGGGAATATTTAACGAACATAACCTTGCGAACAAAGAAGAAGTCGAAGTTCATATTTTTATCAGAATCGATGTAGGGATTAGGCGTTTGCTCGAAGGGTAATTCGATGTTTAAACCCACACTACGTCCTCTTTCACTTGCGGCTCCTTTATTTCCCGCTTCCATAATGCCGGGGCCCCCACCCGTAATGACTCCATATCCATGGCGGACTAGCTTCGCGGCTATTTCTTCTGCTATCTTATAATAGGGGTTATCAGGGCTGGTTCGAGCTGATCCAAAAATAGAAACGCAGGGCCCAATCTTTGATAATTTATCAATGCCCTCGACGAATTCACTCATGATTTTAAAAATTCTCCAGGACTCCTCCGATTTAATCTGAGCCCAGGTTTTATCACCAAAAGCCTGTTTGATTTTTTCTTCTTCCTCTTTCCAGTTATTCTCCGTCATATTTTTAAAAATTGTTTCCTAAATGTAGGACTATTCCTTTTACCTTTGTAAAAATAAATGACAAATTCATGAAGGCTCCTTTAAGTTTCGCAGTAGGTGGTGACCACGCCGGTTTTGATTATAAGAATGATTTAATTGCTTTTTTAGAGGCCAAAGGAATCTCTGTAAAAGACTGTGGAACGTTTTCTGCTGACTCTGTGGACTATCCAGATTTTGCACATCCAGTAGCTGATGCGGTGGAGAAGGGGGAAGTGAGTTTTGGTTTATTATTATGTGGTAGCGCAAACGGAGTTGCTATTACAGCGAATAAGCACGCGGGGATTAGAGCTGGATTAGCTTGGAATACAGAAGTAGCCAGTTTAGTTCGTCAACACAATGATGCGAACATTTTGTGTCTACCCGTACGTTTCATCTCATTAGAGGAAGCGAAGGCATGTTTACAAGTATTTTTAGATACGCCTTTTGAAGGTGGTCGTCACCAAGGCCGGGTTGACAAGATTTCTTGTTGTTAAGCTATTTTTTACGGTATAATTTAGGACTGACTAAAACGTATTCTTGCGTTATAGAGGGAAGGTGTTGTTCAATTTTTTTAAAATAACCCTCTGAATCATAGATGTAGGTCGGTCGATCTTTGATAAAATATTCCTGAACGATAATGACGTTTTTATAGGAATTTAAATTATTCAAAAGCGGTTTTGCTAAATCCCAATTCACAAAGGGACCCACCATTTCATTAGTCAGATATTCTTCTATTTCTGGGCCTAATATCAATAGTTTTTGGCCGCTTATCTGGATTTTTTTAGTTTTTTGTTCGATTGGCTCATCTTGTTGATAAGTGAAAAATACAGCGCCTATTAAAGCTAAAAGCACCAATTCCTTTTGCCAGTATTTTTTTATTAGGTAAAATACATTTAAGCCTAAATAAGCAAATGGAGGCAATAAAAGCACAAAATTGATTCGGTAATAAGCAGGGAAATTGGTGATGGCGATTAGACTGAAAAATAACCAAATTAAGGTTGTTTGTTGTGCTTTTTGAGCATGCGCGCGAATCTTCGGATTGCCTACTACTTTATAAAGGCCAAAAGCGCCAAATAAGATAGCTGGTGCATAAAAAAACAGGACTTCTTTGCCTTCTTTTACGGAGATTAATTGAAACTCGAAGGCGGAATTACGGTATACTTGCCATAAATAAGGAAGGTTTCCTCGGAAGGAAAATACAATGGATGTAATCACTAATACGATCAAATAGCCCATTAAAGTCAGAAGTATTTGACGAATAGAAATACCAGAATAGAATAATAAACTTAAAATAGCCCAGGGAAGTAACCAGAAATAGGCTGGGAAAAATAGGGTAGCCGTGGCTAGATAGATGCCGACTAAAAATACCCGGTCATTTACGAGTAAGGTTCTTTGTTGCTGAATAATTTCTTTCCACGCCAATAATAAAAATGTTAAGCCTATTAAGGCTGGATCAGGCACATGAAATTCTATGGTGAGGTGGAATAACAAAAGATAAATCCCAAAGGCCATTCCGCCCATTTTAGGCATTAATTCAAATTGTTTGATTGTTTGATGGAAGATGTAAGCTTGAATGCTACTGATGCCAAATGCGATATAGGGATTAGAAGATAAGGGGATGGATAAGAAATCTAATAACTGATAAAAACCCGTAGCAAACGGACCCGTATTGTCTCTAATGTCTTTGTAAAGTCGAAATCCTTGATTTAGTTTTTGGCCAATTAAATAGTTCTTTATTTCCCAGGGGAAATAACTAAATCCCTGCTGAGTCTGCAGAAATGCAAAAAATCCACCTGCCACCAGAAAGAGTAGAATGGAAATAAGGCTGTTGGATTTGATAAATTGAAACATATTTGGCTAAACAAAGCGCTAAATTACGGTGATTCCAATTATTATTATGAAATTTGTAGGTGTTTTTTGAGATAAAAAGACCTAGATAAAGAGAGCAAGCATGGAAACTAAGCGTCAACAAAAATTTGGCCGTCAAATACAGAAAGATTTAAGTGATATTTTTCAAAAAGAATTTAAAGAGATTTTCGGCAAAGGACTGGTAACCGTCACTGAGGTGAAAATTAGCCCTGACCTTTCGGTGGCGCGTTGTTATTTAAGCTTTTTATTAATTGATGACAGGGAGTCTGTCATGGACGAATTAGATAATAGAAATAAAGCGATTCGTAATGCCTTAGCGATTCGTATCCGCAAGCAAGCGCGTATCATTCCTAATTTAGTGTTCTTCTTAGATGATACAGCAGCTTATGCAGCTAAAATTGAGGCTTTATTCGAAGGTTTAGTTATTCCACCCGCAGAAGATGAAATTCCGAATAGGGTGGCAGATGAAATAGATTAAGTCCATGAGTATTTCCTTATTTGTAGCGAAAAGGTATTTTTTTTCCCCATTTAAGGCGAGTTTTATCACCTTAATTTCTCGTATATCCATGATTGGAGTGGGAGTGGAAGTGATGGCTTTGGTCCTTATTTTGTCCGTGTTTAATGGTTTGGAAGATTTTCAAAAAGGCTTATTTAAAACCTTTGATCCAGATTTAACACTCATTTCTACTGCAGATATTCGTTTTTCTTTAAGTCCTTCTAAAATTAAAGAGATTGCCACCGTTTCTGGTGTGCGTTCTGTTCAATCCATCCTGGAAGATCAAGCCTTAATTCGCTATAATGGCAAACAATTAGTAGTCACCTTGAAAGGCGTTGATTCGTCTTTTATTTCCTCTAAGCGTTTGAAAAATCAAGTAGTAGATGGGGATTATTTAGTGGAATATGAGGGACACCCCTTTGGTATGGTGGGGGCTGGTGTTTTTATGGCCATGGGGATGAATTTTGAAGATGTTTTTCATCCCATCGAAGCCTGGTATCCGAATCAAAAAGCCTTGGCTAAATTTCAAGTAAATGTCGATGCTGCTAACCAGAAAGCTTTTTACCCTGCTGGGGTTTTGCAAGTAGAACAAACTTTTGATAACCAAATGATTCTTGTTCCTTTAAATTGGATGCGCGAATTGACTTTATCGGATTCAACAGCTGTTTCTAGAGTGGATATCATGTTGCAAGAGGGCGCTAACGATATAGAGGTGCAGGCTTCCATTCAAAAGTTACTAGGTAATAGTTATCAGGTGCAGACGCGCGACCAGCAACACGCTATTTTATTAAGAGCGATTAAAATTGAGAAGCTGTTTGTCTTTATTTTGATGGCATTTATCATGGGGATCGCCTCCTTTACCCTTTTTTATGCCCTATCACTATTAGTTATTGAAAAGAGAAAAGACCTGCGAACTTTATTAGCCATGGGGATTACGAAGCAGCAATTGTTGCGGATTTTTCTATCGGTGGGTTTATTAATTAGTTTTAGCGGAGCTATGGTGGGGATGGGACTAGGTTTTGCATTGGGCTGGATACAACAAACGTTCGGAATTATCCCTTTAGGAATCCCGAACGCTTTAATTGATGCTTATCCAATTCAAATGGAATGGTTTGATTTCTTGATGACAGCTTTGGTAGTCATTGTCATTACTTTCTTGGCTTCCATTATTCCCGCTCGAAAAGCGGTACAAATGACTTTTAATCAGCCAAAGGCGGATTAAATTCTCCTTCCCATTTCGAAACCACACAAGTAGCTACGCCATTTCCAGCCACCGAAGTGACCGTTCTTCCCATATCCAAGAAGGGGTCTACGCCTAATAAAAGAGCGATTCCTTCAGCTGGAAGATTGAACATAGTTAAGGTGCCCGCAATGATGACAAGAGAAGCGCGAGGTACTCCAGCTATTCCTTTGGACGTAATCATTAACGTTAATAGCATGGTGATTTGTTGCTCCAAACTCAGGTGAACGCCATAGGCTTGTGCAATAAATCCAGTCGCAAATGTCATATATAACATCGATCCATCCAGATTAAAGCTATATCCTAAGGGTAATACAAATCCAACAATACGTCTGCTGCAACCGAATTTCTCTAATGCGGCAATCGTTTGAGGAAAAGATGCCTCGGAACTTGCCGTTGAAAATGAAATGAGTAAAGCTTCTTTTAGCTCTTTTAAAAGTTTCCAGTATTTAATTCCGTTAGCTAAGCAAATGATCCACAAGATAACAACGGTGAAGAACAAAAGGCCACCCATAAAGCAAAGCATTAAATAACCATAGCTGATTAATATGCTCAAACCTTTATTAGCTACCACCGTGGTCATTGCTGCAAAAACTGCATAAGGAGCCACTTCCATCACATAATTGACCATTTTGAAAATGACTTCTGCTAAGTTTTCAAATACATGAATTAAGCGTTTTCCTACTTCTCCTATAGAACCGAGGGCAACACCAAAAAACAGGGAGAAAATAACAATTTGAAGGATTTCATTTTCCGCCAAAGCCTTAAAGAAACTATCTGGAAATATGTGCAAGATAAAGTCCTCTAAGGTTTTTGTTTTAGAGGCATCTATGCCTGTTGCTGTTCCGGCTGCAGGCTTAGGCCAACTTTGTAAGCTACCTGGTTGTGTGATATTTACCACCACTAAACCGGTCACTAAGGAGAGAATAGTGGCAAAATAGAAATAGCCAATCGTTTTAATCCCAATACGTCCTACTGCATTGAAATCCCCTAGTTTAGCAATTCCGACCACTAGTGTACAGAATACTAAGGGTCCTACAATCATTTTGATTAGGCGGAGGAAAATCTTAGAAACGATTTGAACCTTAGCCCCTAAATCTTGACTTACCTCTGGTTCGAAATTCAAGAAAAAGATCTCTCCTAGTACAAGACCGAGGACAAATCCGATGATAATTTTATTGGTTAATGTTAATTTCATTTT
>CAMDSI010000073.1 GCA_945906915.1 Spirosoma fluviale
GTTAAGAAAACAAATCGTTGTGTTGTAGTGGAGGAAGCGAATCCTTTATCTGCGATTTCATCTGAAATTGCGTACCACTTACAGCGTTGGGCATTTGATTATTTAGATGCGCCCGTGGTTCGTGTAAACTCACGTGACTTACCACTTCCATATGCGCCTACTTTGATCGAAGAAATTCTTCCTAGCATCGAGCGTACCATCCAAGCGGTTAAAACAGTGACTTATAAGAAGTAATAATTCTTAACTGCATAAAAAAAGCCGGAGCTTCGTGAGAGGGTCCGGCTTTTTTATTCAGTAGTCAGTGGACAGTAGTCAGTAGACAGTGGTCGGTAATTACTCCATTGTCTCTTCTCTTTACTCTTTACTCTCTACTCTCTACTCTCTACTCTATAATCTACTATATACTGACTACTGATTACTGTCTACTGTTTACTGTTTACTGTTTACTGTCTACTGTTTACTGTCTACTGTTTACAGTACGTAGATAAACCGTGACCCATCCACATCCACACCCTCTAACTTGATTCGGCCTTTTCTAGATTCCAAAGCTTCAACCGCCTCCTTAGGAGTGTTGATTACTTTATCATTGATCTTCGTGATGACAGAACCTTTTGCAAGACCATACATCTCTAAACGACCGTCAGGTAATACTTCAGCGATTTTTACACCTGAGCTTACGCCAAACTTCTTCAATTCAGCCGGAGTTAGGCTCGCGAATTTCGCTCCTAAGAACTCTGATTTAGCAGATTCTGGAGAATTGTCGCCTTTCACAATTTCGGTGTTACCGTCCTTGTTCTTTAAGGTTACTTTGAATTCCTTCAAAGCGCCATCGCGGTTAACTGTTACTTGAAGTGGCTCACCTGGACGCTTTCTGCTGACGATTTCCATCAGTTTTGCAGACGATTTAGTCTCTACGCCATCGATTTTAACGATCACGTCGTTGATCTTAATTCCTGCATCTTTTGCTGCTGAATTTTCTGAGAAACCACCTACATAAACACCTGCGCTTGTTTTTAAGTCTTTTTCGTCGGCTAATTTGGCATTCACCTCTGAGATTTGAACTCCTAAGAATCCACGTTGTACGTTACCGTATTTGATTAAGTCGCCAGATACTTTCTTCACAATGCTCACTGGCACGGCGAAAGAGTAGCCGGCAAACTGTCCTGTGCGAGAGTAGATGGCCGTATTGATACCGATTAATTCTCCTTTTAAGTTCACCAAAGCTCCACCTGAGTTACCTGGGTTTACCGCTGCATCGGTTTGGATGAATGATTCCAAAGGATTCATGTCTGGGCTATCGCGGTCGATAATGTTTTGGCGACCTTTGGCAGAAATAATACCCGCTGTGACAGTCGACTCTAAATTAAATGGATTACCCACGGCTAATACCCATTCGCCTACGCGAACACCGTCTGAATCGCCAAAAGTCAAGAATGGTAAATTAGTTTCCTTGATTTGGATCACGGCTAAGTCAGATGAAGGATCTGTAGAAATAACTTTCGCCTTGTATTCTCTTTTGTCATTTAAAATAACCAATACCTCTGACGCCTCAGCGACTACGTGATTATTCGTAACTATATAGCCATCAGCAGAGATAATAACTCCGGAGCCTGATGCTTCTTGTGGTTGTTGCTGTTGTCTGCGACCTCCGCCACCTCCGAAAGGATCACCAAAACCAAAGAAATCATCGAATGGGCTCGAGTATTGTTGTTGTCTTTGGCGTGTCTCCATCTTCGTCTTAATGTGAACGACAGCCGGAGTTGATTTTTCCGCAGCATAGGTGAATTCACCTGGATTGCCTGGAACATTTTGATTGGAAACAGAGGAGGTGAAGGCAGATGGTGCATCCGAAAATTCGGATGAACTACCTAAATTAAAGAGCGAATAGGCACCTAAAGTGACTCCACTAGACATTAATGCAATGATTGCATACGACTTAAGCTGATTATTCATTTCCATTTGGCATTAGTATTTTTAAAATTTATACTGCGAATTTAATCGAAAATTAGGCTCGCACAACCTCATTAACAACTTTTAAGAGTTTTAAATCCCAAAGGAAATGGCTAATTTTGTGCTTCATACGTAAAAACACGTCCAAATGATTTTAAGTGAGCAAGAATTATTAAGGAGACAGAAGCGCCAAGAGTTGCTGGCGATGGGAATTGATCCTTATCCTGCACAGGAATACCCGGTGAATGTTTATTCTGATCAGATTTTGGCAGAATATAAACCTGAATCTGGTCTTTTCCAGGACGTCGTGTTAGCGGGGCGTTTAATGGGCTTCCGAATTATGGGAAATGCCTCGTTTGCAGAACTTCAAGACGCAAATGGACGTATTCAATTATACTTCCGCCGGGATGATCTTTGTCCAGGGGAGGATAAGACCTTATATAATACGGTATTTAAAAAGTTATTGGACATCGGTGACATCATTGGTGTGAAAGGATATGTATTTACTACGCAAATGGGAGAGATTTCTGTGCACGTGCGTGAATTTACTATATTGTCCAAAGCCTTAAAGCCGCTTCCTGTCGTTAAAGAAGCAGACGGCCAAACCTACGACGCCTTCTCTGACCCAGAAATGCGGTACAGACAACGCTATGTAGACTTAATCGTTAATCCATCCGTAAAGGACATCTTTATCAAACGTGCGAAGATTATCTCGACGATGCGTACGATGTTCGACGAACGCGGCTGGTTAGAAGTGGAAACACCTATTTTACAAGCCGTACACGGTGGAGCCTCTGCTCGTCCATTCAAGACGCATCACAATACCTTAGATATGCCCCTTTATTTGCGAATCGCGAATGAATTATATTTAAAGCGTTTGATCGTTGGTGGATTTGATGGAGTATATGAGTTCGGTAAAATGTTCCGTAATGAAGGAATGGACCGCACGCACAATCCAGAATTTACCTCACTAGAATTCTATGTGGCTTATAAAGATTATAACTGGATGATGAACCTGACGGAGTTAATCTTCGAAACGGTTGCGTCTAGACTTCACGGTAAAACCAAAATCGCAGTAGGGGAGAATGAAATCGAATTTGCTGGCCCTTATCCTCGTTTAACGATTTCAGGCGCTATTTTACAGTATTCAGGTGTAGATGTTGATGCCTTGAGCGAAGACGAATTGCGCGCTAAGTGTATCGAATTCGGAATGGACGTCGATAAAGGAATGGGCAAAGGAAAGCTGATCGACGAATTATTTGGAGAGAAAGTAGAGGCGAACTTGATTCAACCTACGTTTATCACGGATTATCCAGTGGAGATGTCTCCTTTAACGAAGAAGCACCGTACGAAAGAAGGTTTAGTGGAGCGTTTTGAATTATTTGTGAACGGAAAAGAAATTGCGAATGCGTATTCGGAATTAAATGACCCCATCGATCAGAGGGAGCGTTTCGAGGATCAACTCGCTCTTGCTGAGCGTGGTGATGATGAGGCGATGGCCATGGATCATGATTTCATTCGTTCTTTAGAATATGCGATGCCACCGACTTCGGGTATTGGTATCGGTATCGATCGTTTAACGATGTTGATGACGAATCAGTCCTCTATTCAAGAAGTATTATTCTTCCCTCAAATGCGTGCCGAAGTAGTGAAGGAAGTAGATTCCGAATCGGCTTTTGCGGAGAGAGGTATATCGGAGGTTTGGATTCCAGCTTTACAAAAGATGGGAATTCTGACCTTGGAAGCATTAGATGCGGCTAACCCGAATAAAGTATTTAATGATTTGGGCGGAATGCGAAAGAAATTGAAGATCGACGCAGCCATGCCGAAAAAAGAAGAAGTAACAGCTTGGATTCAAGCGTAAGTTTACCTGATATGCATAAAAAAAGCCTTCCGTAAAGAAGGCTTTTTTTATTTCTCTTTAACTAGAGATCAATGTTGCAATTTTTGTAGGTCAAGCCTAAATATATATTGTAAATAAAGATTTTCTCTAATCAAAAAAACGTTAGAAAATTAGATTTTCTTTACGTTGATAGCGTTTGCGCCACGCTTTCCATCAGTAACTTCGTAAGATACTGAATCATTTTCGCGGATAGTAACACCTGAAAGGCCAGTTACGTGTACGAAAATGTCTTCACCTGTTTGATCGTCAACAACGAATCCGAAACCTTTCGTCTCGTTGAAAAATTTTACTTTACCAGTTTGCATAAAAATAATGTTAAAAAAATTAAAACCATCCAGACGAAAGTCTTTCAAGCTCTCAAATGTAGAAAAAAAACAATTGCATGCAAGATTTTTTATATAAAAAAACGATTATTTAAAAATATAATATAAATATTTATATATTTTATATTATTATTTCTAGTATATCAAAATTGCATATAAAATTGAGTAAATTTGTGCTGCACAATATGCACCCTATGGAAAAACTGAAATTTTTTGTTGAGAATCAGGCATTTGGCGTTTGTACTCGCTTAGGAGAGAAGTTTAAAATCTCTACAAGTAGCATAAGATTGTACTTTATTTACACCTCTTTTTTGACGATGGGATCCCCCGTTATTATTTATTTGATCTTAGCTTTTTGGATGAATATCCGCCGCTATTTACGTCAAAGAAATAACCCAAGTGTCTGGGATATTTAAAACCTAATTTTATCGAATTGCTTTTTGCCTTCAAAGAAATAGGCCATCAAAATGCTACCGGAATAACTAGCTGGCCAAGATTTTTGTAGTTCTGTAGGTAGATTCTGTTTTTCTTTTACAAAGAATACATAGCGATAAAAGCCAAAATGAGCCTTCAAGATGGCTGTAAAAGAAGAAAATTTTCCCTCTACCAAAAACTTGATGCCCGCGATTCCGTCTAGGATCATTCGAATGAAAATGATTTTAAAGCGCTGAGAAGGTTCCACGTTTTTATACAATAGAATTAAGTTGTTTCGGAAATTGAGGTAGGTTTTGAACGGGTTTTCTTTGTTCAGAGTGCCTCCACCTACGTGTAATACCTCACTTTCGGCCACGGCAGCGATCGTATATCCAGCTCTTTGCATTCTCCAACATAGATCGATTTCCTCCATGTGGGCGAAAAGATAGTCATCTAATCCGCCTACTTTTTGGAATACATCGGATCGAACCATCAAACAAGCACCTGTAGCCCAATTCACTAGTGAGGTAGTGTATTGTCCTTCATTTTTTTCAATGGATTCGAAAATTCGACCTCGGCAGAAAGGATATCCGTATTTGTCCCAAAAACCACCGGCAGCTCCCGCGTATTCAAAATAATCAGGTTTGTTATAATCTAGTAGAAGGGGTTGTGCGGCTGCAACAAGTGGATTCGCTTCGAAATAATTTAAAAGAGGCGCTAGCCAGCCTTTTCGAGGCGCTATATCGGAATTCATTAATACAAAGTAGTCGGCTTTTATTTGGCCCAAAGCAAAATTATATCCCCCCGCATAGCCTAAATTTTCAGCCCAAGAAAGGACAGAAACATTTGGGAAATCGGAAGCTAAAAGGGCTAAAGAATCATCTGATGAGCCATTGTCTGCTACATATATTGTTGCATTCTGCGTGTTTTCCAACACGATTGGTAGAAAGTCGGCTAAGAACTTTCGACCATTGTAATTTAATATGACAACTGCTACAGACATGCCACAAAGGTAATTGAAATCAATCAAATTAGAATTTCTTTCAGAAAGATGTATTTTTGTTGCTTCATTCAATCGTAGAATTTATGTGGTCAAGTATATTTAGAAAGAAATCCATCGATAAGATTGTGGCTGACCAGTTAGCCATGGAAAGTATAGAGGGGAATGCGCTGGATCGCAATTTAGGTGTTCGCGATTTGACCTTCATGGGTGTGGCGGCCATTATTGGGGCGAGTATATTTTCAGCTATCGGTCAAGCGTCTGCCAATGGGGGGCCTGCGGTTTCCATGTTGTTCGTATTTACCGCCATGGCCTGTATGTTTACAGCCTTCTGTTATGCGCGTTTCGCAGCCACTGTGCCTATTTCTGGTAGTGCTTATACCTATGCTTACACGAGTTTGGGAGAGATTGTAGCCTGGATTTTAGGCTGGAATTTATTATTAGAATATGCAATTTCAAACGTAGCTGTGGCGATTTCTTGGTCTAAATACTTCGTTGATTTATTAGAAGGTCTAGGCGTTCATGTGCCGGAGTTTATGACGATGGATTATTTATCAGCTAAAAGAGCCTTTGTCGAAACAACGTCTTCTTTAGCTAATGGTCAAAAATTTGAAACTTTATCGGTTAATCTGCGCGAAGGATTTACGGCCTATCAATCGGCTCCCACCATTTTTGGTTGGCATTTTGTGGCTAATATTCCTGCTTTATTAATCACGGTTGCTATCACCTATCTGGTTTATATTGGCATTAGGGAATCGAAAAACACGAATAATATTCTCGTGATTTTGAAGCTTTTAGTGATTATGATTGTGGTCGGCGTAGGCGCCTTTTACGTGCAGGTGGAGAACTGGACCCCATTTGCCCCTAACGGAATCTCCGGAGTTTTAAAGAGTGTGGCCGCCGTTTGTTTTGCCTATATTGGTTTTGACTCGATTTCAACTACGGCAGAGGAATGTAAGAATCCGCAGCGGGATATTCCTAAAGCCATGATGTACGCCCTCATTATTTGTACCGTCCTGTATGTATTGGTTACTTTAGTCTTAACGGGAATTGTTCCATCCCAGGAATTAGCTGGAATTGAGGATCCTTTGGCCTTCATGTTCATGCATGTCGGATTGCCAGGAGTAGCCGGAATCGTGGCAGCCAGCGCCGTAATTGCCTTAACATCCGCACTTTTAGTCTATCAATTAGGTCAGCCACGTATTTGGATGACGATGTCACGCGATGGATTATTGCCAAAAGCCTTCTCCCGAATCCACCCCAAATACCGAACTCCTTCCTTTTCCACCATCATGACCGGTGTATTGGTAGGTGTTCCAGCCTTATTTGCTAACCTGGAGGAAGTGATTAATTTGAGTAGTATTGGAACCCTGTTCGCCTTTGTTTTAGTCTGTGGTGGGGTATTAGTTTTAGATCTGGATCCAGAAAATCAAAAGAAATCAAAATTCAAGATTCCTTACATCAATTCAAGTTACTATGTGGGTCTATCGCTGATTTTAGCAATTGTTTTGATAGTTAATTCTGGCGTAAATCTGGGCGAATGGTTGCAAGGTTTATACTCAGGAGAGACGAAAGTAGATCATTTTATCATGGGAGGCTTCTTCCTGATTTGGGCTGTAATGGCGTTCTTTAGTGTGACGAAAAAACTTTCTTTAATTCCCGTTTTAGGCCTATTAGTTAACTTATATCTGATGACCCAAATGGGCTCCACAAACTGGGAACGGTTTATGTATTGGTGCCTGGCAGGGGTGCTTATTTATTTTGGGTATAGTTATCGGAAGTCGAAACTTAACATTAAAGCATAAAGCACAAAGCACAAAGCATAAAGAATAAAGCACAAAGTATAAAGTTGGAATAAAAATAGGGCTGAATTTTCAGCCCTATTTTTATGATTTTGGTAAAACATTTCAAAAAATGTTGCGAAGCAACAACCTTCTTTATTCTTTATGCTTTATTCTTTATGCTTTAAAAGTATGCTTTACGAACTGACGCTAGTCATTTCGTCTTCCACCCAACAAATTAAGATAATACAGCAACTGCGCTAACATACCCAGCGCAGCAACGACGTACGTCATCGCAGCCCACCAAAGCGCATCTTTTGACATTTCGTATTCTGTTGGAGTCACAATGCCTTTCTCTTTGATCCAGTTTAAGGCTCTGTTAGATGCATCGAATTCGACGGGTAATGTCACGAAACTAAATAAGGTGGCCATGGCAAAAAGTGCAACGCCGATGGCTAATAAGGTGGAGTTTCCAGTTGAATAAAGGGCAAACATACCTATCATCAATAGGATGGGCATAAAACCATTCGAAATACTAAGCATGGGAACCAGAGCGCTACGTAATTGTAAATAGGAGTAAGCTCTCGCGTGTTGAACTGCGTGACCACATTCATGGGCTGAAACGGCAGCAGCAGCCGCGTTGCGACCGTGATATACATCTTCGCTTAAATTGACAGTCTTGTCAGCTGGATTGTAATGGTCGGTTAATTGGCCTGCCACTGAGATGACACGAACATCAGAGATTCCGTGGTCCGCTAGCATTTGCTCAGCAATTTCTTGTCCGGACAAATTACTTTGCAGCGGGGTTTGAGAATACGTTTTAAACTTTGATTTTAGTCGCCATGAGATAAGCATACCTGCGACTCCGAAAATAATGGCTATGAAATACATGTGTTTATTGTTTAAGTTTTTGAATGATTTTGGTGGTTGAATAGTCTGGTACTAGAGCAATTGTTTTTACTTCACCGCCGGCTGCTAACACTTCTTTGGCACCTATAATGGTCTCTATCGTATAATCGTCACCTTTTACTAACACATCCGGGTTTAAGGCTTGAATAAGTTCTAAAGGAGTCGATTCGCCGAAGATAATGACCAGAGAGACAAATCCCAAAGCGGCGATTAAACGTGCTCGCGCATATTCCGAATTGATGGGTCTTTCGACCCCTTTCTCAAGTGTGCGAACAGAGGCGTCAGAATTAACTGCCACGATCATTTTAGAGCCGAATTCGCTCGATTTTTCTAAATAATCGATGTGGCCTAAATGCAAAATATCGAAGCATCCGTTCGTAAAAACGACTTTTTTGCCGGCCGATTTCCAGTTTTTGCGGATCTCGATGGCTTCTGCAAGAGAGGTAATTTTATGTTCAGTTCTGTTCGACACGGGACGAAATTTTGGGTAAAAACAACGTAATAATAAAACTAAATCCACCCAATAACAAGAGCGTGATCATTTGAGTTCCATGGAAAAAGGTGGCGAGCATAAAGCCGTCTTTATAGGCTAAAGAATAGAATACAAAGGCAGAAGCCACCAGACTATGGTAGGCGCCAATTCCGCCTTGAGTAGGTGTGGCCATTCCGAAGGTCCCCATCACTAAAACGGTTAATGCGGCACTCATTCCTAGATTTTCGCTCATAGGAAAGGCTAAAAATAAGGTATAGGTGCTGAGGTAGTAGCAAAGCCAAATTCCCACACTATATCCGATGAATTTAGCTGGTGATTCCAGGTGGCGGATACTACCGATTCCGGCAATCCAGCCTTTTAGTATTTTACCTATTTTGCTTTCTTCACCACTATTTTTCAAGAAGTCTTTGAATTTCCAAAGCAGGCCTAATCCGATTAATCCGATTGCTGATGCCGTGATAATTAATGTGCCCGATGGCAATTGCAAGGTAGGAAAAAGACTTTTTTGTAGGGGTTCCCATTCGA
>CAMDSI010000074.1 GCA_945906915.1 Spirosoma fluviale
TCTGCCAAAGCCTCAGATACCATCTGGTAATCAATGCGCCAGCCCAAGTTTTTGTCCCGAGCTCCCGCGCGGTAAGACCACCAGCTGTAGTGATGCGGATCGGCGTTAATGGCTCTGAAGGAATCTACAAAACCCCGGTTCACAAATCCTTCCATCCATTCGCGTTCTTCGGGTAAGAAACCAGAACTAGTGGCATTTCCTTTCGGGTTATGAATATCGATGGCCTTGTGGCAAATATTGTAATCGCCGGCAATGACTAAATTCGGGAATTCAATCTTGAGGGCATTAATGTAATTTTGAAAATCGGCTAACCAGTCCATTTTGAAGGCTTGTCTTTCATCCCCGCTGGAACCCGATGGCATGTAGACGCTCATCACGGAGAATCCGTCATAATCGGCGCGCAGCACGCGACCTTCAGCATCGTATTTGTCTATTCCGCAACCTACAGACACGTTATTTGGCCTAACCTTACTAAATATAGCCACTCCGGAATAGCCTTTTTTCTGGGCAGAATGCCAAAAAACTTCATAGCCTAAAGCGAAAATTTCTTTCAAATCAACTTGCTCAATCTCCGCTTTCAACTCTTGTAGGCAAACGATATCGGGATTTTCTTCCTGAAGCCAAGTAACGAAACCTTTTGTAATTGCGGCACGAATGCCGTTCACGTTATAACTAATTATTTTCATTCGGGAATACCTCTGTTTTGAAATAATGAATGACATGTGCTTTCAATAGAATTTCCTGCTCTTTTAGGGGCAAAGAAGGAATCGCTTGGGTATTTTCCCAATGCGGCCAGCCGTCCTCATCCAAGCCCTCTAATTGGTAAAAATGGCTATAGCTCAACACCTTGCAGGTGGCGATGTGCAGTAAATCTTGCTTTTGTTCTTTAGTAAAATGCGCATGTCCTTGTCCTAATTCCTGAACACCTATCAATAATAAAATAGGCTCCATCTCCGAAGGACGCTTGCCAAACGAGTTTTCAAAAAAATCGAGAATCATCTCCCATTCTTCAATAACTAAGGCCGGCTCGAATTCCATGTGGATTTATGATTAAATGAGGTGCAAATTAGGCACAAAAAATGATTAATTGCCGTAGATGTCGTAATTTTGAAAACCAATAACCAAAAAATCAGTTTATATAATGCAAGTATTTGCAAAACCACTTCTCCTAACGAACAAAAGAATCTTAAAAAAAATGAAATCCTTCTCCATACCCTCTTTGTTTAAGAGCAACTTGATCGGTCGAGTGAAGGAGTCGAGGCGTTTGCAAGATAAATTAAAGAAAGATTTTACGCCTACTCACCTTAATTTTGGGCCCGTGGAAGTACTTCTTTCTCGTCATTTCGGCTTTTGTTATGGGGTGGAAAATGCAGTAGAAACAGCCTATCAAATTATTGATCAAAACCCAGATCGCCGCATCTTTTTGCTTTCAGAAATGATTCATAATCCTGCCGTTAATGCAGATTTATTTGATCGCGGTGTTCGATTTATTCAGGATACGTCAGGTAATCAACTAGTTGACTGGGAAGAACTGAGTTCAGAGGATGTGGTCATCGTTCCGGCATTTGGGACAACTTTAGAGATACAAGCGATTTTGCAATCACGTGGAATCGACCCCTATGCCTACGATACGACTTGTCCTTTTGTGGAGAAGGTTTGGAATCGTGCGGATGCCATTGGGAAAAAAGAATATACGGTCATCGTGCACGGAAAGCCGAGTCATGAGGAGACTAAGGCTACCTTTTCGCATTCTCAGGCGATTACCCCTACGTTGATTGTTAGGGATATGAAGCAGACTATTGCTTTGGCCGCTTATATTAAACAAGAAAAATCGGCAGACGAGTTCTACGAAGAATTCGCTGGACAGTATTCGCCTGGTTTTGATCCTACGAAAGATTTGAAGCGGATCGGTGTGGTAAATCAGACGACTATGCTCGCAACAGATACGCAAGAAATTGTGGATTATTTACGCCAAATCATTCGTCTCCACTTCCAAGTCGCTCCTGAAAACATAAAGGATTATTTTGCGGACACGCGTGATACGCTTTGTTATGCAACAAATGATAACCAAAGTTCAACCTATGGTTTATTAGCCGAAAGTGCCGATTTCGCTATCGTAGCGGGAGGGTATAATTCCTCTAATACGGCCCATTTAGTAGATTTGTGTGTGGAGAAATTACCCACCTATTTCATAAAGAATGCGGAAAAACTTATTTCTGAAAACCAGGTATTGCATTTTGATAATGCCGTAAAGCAGGAGTGTATGTCATTCTCTTTCATCCCCTCTAAACAGAAAGTTCGCGTGCTTTTAACCTGCGGGGCCTCTTGTCCAGACGCGGTTATGGAAGAAATCTTACGTAAACTGGTATCGTTTTTTCCAGGAGCAAGTGACGTAGACGAAGTGGTTAATACGTATCTACAATCTTCTTAACAGCAGGCAAATAGCCTTCACCGAATAGATTTACGTGCACTAAAAGTGGATATAAATTATACAAGGGAATTCGTTCATGAAATCCTTTTTGTATCGGAAAATTTGCATTATAGGCTTCATAGAATGCCTCATCAAATCCACCAAACATCGTTGTGAAGGCAATTTCAGCCTCTCGTAAGCCATAATAACAAGCCGGATCTACCAGCGTAATCAATCCATCGGGGTTCGTCATGGCATTTCCAGACCAAAGGTCCCCATGAATCAAAGCAGAGGCTTCGTTCGGAAGTAGGGAAGGTAATTTTTCAAAGAGTGATTCGAATTTTGCCTCTAGAGCGGAGTCGATTTTGCGATCATATACTGCTTGCGCTAGTTGTTTACGCAGGCGATTCTCCGTAAAAAAGGCCACTCCATCTTTATTCCAGGTGTTAACCTGCGAGGCAGCACCTAAGTAGTTCGTATAATCTAGCCCGTGCCCCTTTGGGCTAGTGTTTTTATGCAAAAGGGCTATTTTTTCACCAAAATCAGGCCAATAGTTTGCCACCTTTTCTCCTGATGGAATACATTCCATCATCAGGTATTCTTTTTCTTCCATGGCACCTGCGCCTATCACGCTAGGCACTGAGATGGAGGAGGTTTTACCCATCACATCTAGGTTTTTCGCCTCAGCTTCGAACAAACCTTGGTGATCGCCTTGGTTCCATTTGATAAAATACTCCTCCTCATTTTTCAATTTAACGCGCACCGCTAAATTAAAATTACCCCCATAGAAAAATTCTAAATCCTTCACTTCGGTGTTTTCACCTAAATGATGCTGGATAATTTTATCAATAAATTGGTATTGTGCTTGCGTTTCGGATGACATAGGTCAAAAGTACTATTTTCTTTTATAAAGCGGAACCGTAGAGCAAGGTTCTCCAAAAAACAAGCTCTTCGCCACCGGCTGTAATAATTGGGTGATTTTTAGATACACTTCAGTAGGAACGGATTCTTTCGAACAACCTTTTATGACGATTTTAGCATCTTGAAAATCTGTTGGATTAATTTTTGCAAGCGCCTGGTCGAATAAAACCTTTTCTAAATCATGTAAATCGCCAAATACCAAGGTTTTGGCAAATGGAGTCAAAGAAACACCCAATAACATATAGGCCCAAGTAGGAATGATGGCATCTGCGCTGCATCCCACGGCTACATGTTTATCTTGATAGCTCGACCAATCTTGGTCAGCTATAAATGTGCGAAAGTCTTTTTCTCGCAAGGCAATCCCTTGAAATAATTGATCCTTGATATCGATAAATAGTCGGTCACCAGCCACACGTAAATCTTCTAGGTCGATTTGCGTTAGTCCACTTTGGTTCACCCGATTAATAATTTCCTCTGCCATTTTAAAGTGATTTTAAAGCGATTTTAAAGTCGGTTTTGTCCCCATATACTCTTTTAAATAGTCGGGCTCTTTTGTAACGAGATTCTCGAATCTTTGGTTCAAATAAGCTTCATAAGCTAAATGACCCATTTGGGCTGCGTCAGGGCACAAAGGCTCGTCTAAAAAGGTGATTGACTGATGCTTGCAAGATGCTTGCCATTTAGCAGCTCCATTACCGAAGGCAATCAAAGGCGCATAATCTTGAAATGAATCATCCCCTAAAATATGGGCCTGCTGCGGCATCACTTCTCTTAATTGCGCATCATAAACGGCCGCATAAACTTCCATTCTTCGGGCATCTAACAAAGGTAAAAGTAAGCATCCCTCCGGAGTTTGAACTTCGGAGGCTAAAATCTGCAGAGTAGGTAAGCAAATCAAGGGCTTGTCTAAAGCAAAGCATATTCCCTTTGCCGTGGCTAAACCAATACGTAATCCAGTATAAGAGCCCGGTCCATTGGAAACAGCCACAGCATGTAAATCAATTAATTTCTTACCAGCAGTCTTCATCGCTTTTTCGATCAGCAAGGTCAAAGCCTTCGAATGGGATCCCTCCTCTGAGACTAGTTCATGACTAATCAATTGCCCCTTTTCATGCAAGGCAACGGAACAATTCAGCGTGGAAGTTTCTAAACTAAGTATCAGGCTCATTTTGTCAATGTAATTAATTCAATCCCCTTTAAGAGGGTAGGGTCATGTATAAAAGACCATTCATTAATACCTTTTTTCAGGTAATAATGGTGCACAATTTCTTGCTCTAAAAGCGCCGCAATTACCTTCTTGTTGCCTTGTAGTTCTTTCACAATGGACGAATCCCATTCCGGTTGTAGGCGGTCTAACTCTTTACTTAAATTCGCGTATAAATTATCTTTTTGCGTTTCTTTTAAGACATCCCGCATTTGTTTTTCTAAAGGACTTTCGTAGATAAACTTGCTAGACTTCACCCAGTGCACAAATTCGCCATACTCCTCCTCATTCAAGTGAAAACTTGGCGCTGCAGAGATTTGTGCATGCTTTAATTTATACAAGCGGGCATATTGGAAGAAGATTTTCTCCTTTAACAATTGCTGTGTCAAACTGTTCGCCTGCGGTCTTCCCACAAAAACATCGGGCTCAATACCCCCTCCAGCGTTCACTTTTCTGCCATTCCGTGTTTTAAATTCTTGTTTTGTCGTATCCTTTTGTTCCGAATAATCGATCGCTTGAATGCATCGTCCACTCGGGATATAGTATTTAGCTGTGGTAATCTTTATTTTAGCTCGGTAAGGCAAATCGCGCGTTACTTGCACTAAACCTTTCCCAAAACTCCGTTGCCCCACCACTGTCGCCCGATCATAATCCTGCAAAACGCCCGCTACAATCTCGGCTGCGGAGGCCGAATTTTGGTTGATCAAAACGAGTATAGGCAGGCTAGTATCCCAACTCGAATTCAACGCCTTATAGGTCGCATTCCACTCCTTTAATTTACCCTTAGTGCTCACAATGGGTGTTTCTTTCTCTAAAAACAGATTGCAAATATCGACCGCTTGGGTCAACAAACCTCCTGGATTATTGCGCAAGTCCAAAATCAATTTCTTCATTCCGTCCTTCTTCAATTGAACAAGTGCCGCTTTCATTTCTTTGGTAGCCGATTGATTGAATTCTTCTAATTCGATGTAAGCGATTCCTGGTCGAATGATGCCAGCGTAGCCTACATTTTTGATTTGAACGGTGGACCGGTTGATACTTAAGGTCATCTGCGAGTCTCCCCGTTTAATTTCTGCGATTAATTTGCTATCTCGAGGGCCTTTAATTAGAAGCCCTGGATCTGATTCTTCTGTAATCGGATTTCCATTGATGGATAGGATTTGATCCCCTATCTGTAAGCCAGCTTGCAGGGCGGGGCTATTTTCGTCCACAAAGGTGATAAAATAAGCTTTGTCTACCCAAGAAGCTCGGATACCAATTCCTTCGTATTTCCCCGTTGTTAATGTAGTGAATTCGTCCAAATCCTCTTCCGGATAATAGACTGTATAAGGGTCTAATTGGTCTAGCATTCCGTCAATGGAATTTTGTACGGCCTTGTTAGGATCGATTGGATCTACATAAAATTGATTCAATTCTTTAATCACACTGGCATAGATGTCCAGGTTTTTAGCTAGGTCAAAAAGCTGGTCAGCCCGATTAAATGCCCACAAACCCAACCCCAACAACAGGAATAAAGAAATCTTAGCTACTTGTTTCATTCGGCTGGGTAAATTTATCTAGGATGGCGACCATTTTTTTGTGGATTTTGTCCGATGGTTCAATTGTAGAGCCAATATAGACAAAAGCCAATACATCTGGAAGCTTCGCCTTTCCTTCGACTTGAAAATGGGGTTTGTTCAATCGATAAGCCTCGCGGATGCGACGTTTTAGGGTATTTCTGTCCACTGCTTTGGCGAAACGACGCTTCGGAACAGAAATTAAAATCTGAGGATTCTCTAAATCCTTTTCAAAAGGATTCTCTTGGATGTATAAAACACGAAAAGGATAGACAAATCGTTCTTCAACGATTCGACTATCCTTTTCGAATAAGGAATCTATAATTTTAATGTGCGTTAGACGCTCTGATTTAGAAAATGTAAATTTCAAAGCAGGATTACTAAGTGTTTAACAATAGCAAACCAGAAATCTTCCTTTCTAAGATCTATGGCTTATTTGCCTCTTTTTTCGTCTGAAACAGATAACTTGTGACGTCCTTTAGCACGACGGTTTGTCAATACGCGACGACCGTTAGCTGTAGACATACGCTCACGGAAACCGTGTTTGTTCTTTCTCTTACGTACGGAGGGTTGAAAAGTTCTTTTCATTTCTTTATTTGTTAAAGCAGCCTAAAATTGCGTTTATGGCCTGCAAAGGTAAAACAACTATTTATTTGTTGAGCTTTCGGCGGTTAGGCCCTCGCTAAACAGGTCCTTAAACCTTGATTTCTACGTCTACTCCTGATGGCAATTCTAATTTCATTAATGCATCTACTGTTTTAGCAGAAGAAGAAAAAATGTCAATTAGACGCTTGTAAGTACATAATTGAAATTGCTCACGTGCTTTCTTGTTAACGTGTGGTGAACGTAAAACAGTGAATTTTTCAATTTTCGTTGGAAGAGGAATAGGGCCAGAAACAACTGCTCCTGTCGCTTTTACCGCTTTAACGATTTTTTCAGCCGATTTGTCTACTAATGAGTGGTCAAATGACTTCAGTTTAATGCGAATTTTTTGATTCATAAAAGATGGTTCTTTAAATGGTTAAGCAGCGAAAGAACCATTTACTCCGCTACTTAAATTAATAAGGACTGCAAAAGTACAGAATCTCCATTAATTATACAAGCGTTAAAAATTTGTTTTTTGAAGAGCGCGTTGTTTTTCAGCTAAATAGCTTGTTAGTTCGGACCTATAAATTGCCGGGTCTAGCGTTTTTAATTTTTCCATAGCCTCTTCCGCATACGAAATTTCACCTAATAATAAGGCTTGATGGGCATAGATCGGATAATAAGCAGGATTTTGTTCGTTCCATTGCAAGGCAGCTAAGGCAGCATCGTATCCGGTTTTAGCAGGAATAAGAGGGAGTGCTTGTTGCAAGACGGCTACTTGGAAAGGGTGTTTTTCTAGCATTTTGCGCGCTTGTGAAGCAGTAGTGATGGGCGCCGTTTTCACAGGATAGGCTGAGGCGTATTTCCAAAAAGCTAAAATGCCCGGCAGTGTTTGCCCCTGAGCGGTGTCTGAAGCGATAGTCAAATTTAATTGGTTCAAGGCAAGCAATGGTTTCTCCTGGTAAAACGCTTGCCATGATTTTAAAAGGGCTAGTTCTGGGAACAAACTCGCATGTGTTTTTTGCCAAGCCTCCAGATCATAAGTAGGTGCCTTTCCTTTCCAAAACACCAATCCATTATATAGGTAAACTAAATCCCGTAAATCGGCCTTAGGTACAAAGGAAGGATTCATCGGTGCGGTGGGAACCCCAGCGGCTAACAGGTTTGCCTGAATGCCCAGATCCTCTGAAGCAGTAAATGCCGGTTTAAGTTTACGGTAAACAACGTCAGAATAAAGATTATTGCCGGCATATAGTGGATTCTCCGGGTCGAGAGTATGGGCGAGTTCGTAAAAATAGGCCGCAGAATCAGGGGAAGCGAGTCTTTCGTATTGCAAAGCGATTTGTGTCGCAATGCGCGGATCGTTCAAATCGCTTTTCTGCAACGTGAATAAGGCATCAAAAGGATGATTTTCCGCTGCGAAAACATTCGCTAAAGCCACGGAAAGCGCAGGATCTTGCTTTGTGCTTTGACTTGCTGCCACATAATAAGCAAAAGTCTCCGTGTCGCCCGCCTGCTGGGCAAGCGCCGCGAGACTCAGATTACTTTTTGTATTTATTCGACTGTGTAAGGTGGCGTTTTTATAGGAAATTTCAGCCATTTGTTGATCCCCTACTAAGCTGGAAACATCCCCTGCATAGTTTTCCTTAGCAGCCATTCCGAGGTGATAGGCACTTGAATTAAAAGCAAATACAGCTCCCATGCTGAGTATAAGAACACCAATCTGAATTAAATGTAGCGGCAACAGAGCGGCCTTGTGAATAACCTTATGAATGGGTAGATTTTGGATCAGTAATGGACCAAAATTTCGAATAATGAACAAAGGGAATACCAATCCCATGATTACCTGGTTAATTAGATTCCAGCTTTCTATAGCTTGAATTCCAGGTGTATTGCGATGCCATAAAAGGGGAATTAAGGCTGATAAAGAAAGCAGGCCTAAGCCCACTAGGGTTTTGTTATCTTTGTTTTGGTAAATGTAAATCCCCAGAGCTAAAAGAACCCAAATGAAAGCTGGAATGGCCGTTCGAACCCCTATGTCGAATCGTTGATTCCCGAAAGTCAACAACAGATTTATCCCCCAAACCAATCCCAAAATAGTGCGATTCTTTTTAGAGGCGGCTCTGTCTCGCCCATGTGCCATTCCCATTAAAAAAGTAGGGATAGCCGCTGAGCTCAATACGGATAAACCAGCCAAAGCCACTAGACTCAGGCTAAAAACCTGCCCACTTACGATCTGGGCTAAAGAAGAAAAGGACGCATCGGAAAGGCTGAAGCTGACGATACCAATCCATAAAGTAGCCCCTAATCGGGCTTGCCAAGCCGCTAATAAAGAAAACAACAAAGCAAACACCCCGATGATCGCGAATATAAAACCGATAATTTCCGGCGTTGCATCCAAGGAGGCAGATTGAATCTGGAAGTTTTGGCGGATAAAATAGACCGTGCTATGTAAATTTTGGTCGGCTTGCGAGTCCACCACTTTTTCAAAGGGCATCAT
>CAMDSI010000075.1 GCA_945906915.1 Spirosoma fluviale
GATAAGCAATTTCAAGATCAGTTATCGGTTGAATTTCAAGAAGTGATGGATGAATTCTTCTTGAAGCGTCGTTTTTACTTTGAGGAGAAGAATCGCCAGATAGATGAGAAAATTTTAATCTTACAAGGATATATTGATAATGTTCACCAATTGCGAAAAGCAGAGGATATTGATGATTCGGTGATCAAGGTGAAGGAGATTCAGAAGGAATGGAAGAATGTGATTGGATTACCTCCTAAGAAGCAATCGATGCTTTGGAAGAACTTCAAGAAAGCAAATGATATGTTCTTCGAGAAGTATAATCGAATAAAAGGAATTGATTATAAGCCTCGGGTTGATCCACGCATTTTGGAATTAACGTCGATGACGGGGGATTTAGAAATCAGATTAAAAGATCAAGAGAATATCGTTGCCACTGCTGATCTAGCAAAAGCGAACCTAGTGAAGTGGAAGGAAATTTCAGCACAAATAAAAAATATGGATCGCTCACTAGCTGAACGATTCCGGACGATTTGCGATAAGATCTTTGAGATGAATTATTTATTGCGGGTGATCTCCTATCGCCACGCAAACTTGAATGAAAAGCCACGCATCGAGCAGTTGAAGATCATGATTAATCAAATGGATTACATGGCTAAGAAGGAGCGAGGCGAATTAGAATCCTTTATTGCTGAATCAGAATCAGCTCGAATGATGGAGGATAAAATTACCTTAAGTAAAATCAATACGCAGAAACGCAAAATCTCGATGAAGGAGATTTTACTAACAGGATTTAAAGAAGAGTTAGACGTATTATTGAATGCGTAATCCGAGTTCGGAGGCTAATCCAGGAAAATCAAGACCATCGAAGGTGCCAGACGACATCATCAACAGGTTTTGGTTTTCCTGATTTTGTTTCAGGAGGATTTGAACTAATTCTGCTTGATCTCTGATTACCACTAGGTTTGGATGTTTGAAATAAGTCCGAACCGTTTCCTCTTCCATCTTATCCATGCGTTTAATGGCACGGGCGTGCTCGCTTAGATAGATGATGGCTACATCGGCATCCGCTAGGGTTGATTTGTATTCTGGAAGGAAAGCTGGATTCAAGCTGCTGAAGGTATGTAATTCTACAACCGCTATCAATTTACGATTGGGGAATTGAGCCTTGAGTGCTTGGGTAGTTGCTTTAACCTTAGAGGGTGCGTGCGCAAAATCCTTATAAAGTAATTGGGAATCTGATTCGCCCACCCATTCTAAGCGCTTAGCGGCACCCTTAAAAGATTGAATTTCAGTATAGAACTCACGTTCTTTCACCCCTAATTGTTGACAAATATGCATCGCACCTTGTAAGTTTTTAAGGGTATGATCTCCAAAAACCTGCAAGCCATATTCTGTCCCATCATTTCCTTTGATGAAAGTTTGGCCGTTGCGAATCACTGATTCATGCGCTTTATATCCTTCAGAATGACAATGTTCTGGACATCCTTCCGCGATAGCTTCTAAGGTTTTATCTGTTTTATCAAAAAACAGGTGACCCGCTTTTGGCATTTCTTTGACTAAATTTTCAAAGGCCGTGGTATAGGATTCGAAGGTCGGATACACATTAATGTGATCCCATGCGATTCCAGAAATCAAGGTTATATGTGGCTGGTATAATAGGAATTTAGCCCTTCTGTCGATGGGGGAGGCTAAGTATTCATCCCCTTCGATGATCATAATAGGGGCGTCTGAAAGAGAGGCCATTAGATCAAATCCTTCGATTCGTGCTCCCACTAAATAATCAAATTTACGGTTCAGTCGCTTCAATACATGGAGAATCATGGAGGTAATACTGGTTTTTCCATGGCTTCCGGCGATCACAATTCGTTGCTTGTTTTTGCTTTGTTCGTAAATGAAGGAGGGATAGGATTCGATTTTTAATCCTAATTCTTGTGCTTTTAAAAGCTCCGGATTGTCTGCCCGAGCGTGCATTCCTAAAACAATGGTGTCAATGTCCGCTGTAATTTTCTCTGGAAACCAACCAAATTCAGCCGGAAGAAGGCCATTTTTTTTTAGAAGACTTTTAGAAGGTTCATATATTTCATCGTCAGAACCCGTTATTTGATGACCTTGAGCTAAAAGGGCTAGGGCTAAGTTATGCATTGCGGCACCACCGATGGCGATAAAATGAATTTTGGACATAATAACTTAATATGTATTTAGCTTGCAAAGTACATACTTTTATTGCAGTTTTGCACGTTTTTCAACAAACTCGAGGTGAACTCGGGTGCATTTAAACATAGAGATGAAAAATTACATCGATCTAATTGATCAAACCATCGAGTTTCCTACTCGCGAGTTCAATATCAATGAGAACAATGAATTATTGTTTAATAATGTGCCTATTATGGAGATTATCAAGCAATATGGTACGCCTTTAAAGGTTTCCTATTTGCCTAAGATTTCCGAACATATCGAGAATGCGAAGCTTTTGTTTCGTAATGCGATTAAAAAGTATAATTATAAAGGAAACTATACCTATTGTTATTGTACGAAATCGTCTCACTTCTCTTTCATTTTAGAAGAAGTATTAAAACAAAATGTACATTTAGAGACCTCTAGCGCCTTTGATATATCGATCATTCGCGATATGTACAACCAAGGTAAAATCTCTAAATCAACTTATATTCTTTGCAATGGCTACAAACAACCTTTGTACACGCAATATATTTCTGAGCTGATTAATGACGGATTCAATTGTATTCCCGTTCTAGATAATTTAAAGGAAATTGATTTTTACGAGAAATCGGTGACGGCTGAAAAAGTGAATTTGGCTATTCGTATTGCGACGGATGAGGAGCCGGATTTCGCTTTCTATACCTCCCGCTTGGGTCTGCGTTATTCAGATGTAAACACACTGTATACCGAGAAGATTAAGCCTAATCCGCGATTTAATTTGAAGATGTTGCACTTCTTCATTAATACAGGTATCAAGGATTCCGCCTATTATTGGTCTGAATTAAGCCGCTTCATTTACAAATATTGTGAGATGAAGAAGATTTGTCCTGAATTGGATTCAATCGATTTAGGGGGTGGCTTACCTATCCAAACTTCCTTGCAGTTTAATTATGATTACCAGGCGATGGTCGACGAAATTGTGGAATCAATCTCGTGGATCTGTAATAAAAATAATGTGCCAGTTCCGAATATTTTCACGGAGTTTGGTTCGTATACGGTAGGAGAAAGTGGGGCCGTTTTGTATGAGATTATTGACCAAAAACTGCAAAATGATAAGGAGCTTTGGTATATGATTGATGGTTCATTCATTACTCAATTACCGGATTCATGGGGTATGAATCAAAAATACATCATGTTGCCTGTAAATAACTGGGGTTTACCTTACCAAAAGGTCAACCTAGGAGGTTTAACTTGCGATTCGATGGATTTCTACAACACAGAAGCCCACAGTTCCGATTTATACTTGCCTATTTTTGAAGAGGAATCAGAACGCCAATATGTTGGATTCTTCCACACAGGAGCTTACCAAGAATCCTTAGGCGGCTATGGCGGAATTCAACATTGTTTAATTCCCGCGCCTAAACATGTGATTGTAGATCGTCTGGAAGATGGAACGATTACGACTCGCTTGTTCTCTGAGGAACAAACAAGTGCACCTATGTTAGATATTTTGGGATATCAACACACAGCGGAACCCATTGCAAAAAAGGAAACGCCTACGAAAGCGAAGTTAGCTTCGGTATAATATGAAAAGATGGATTTTATTCCTGGTTGTAGCTAGCGCGCTTGCCTCTTGTTCGAGACAAGCCTCCTGTCCAGCTTACGGGATGACTCGTGCGAATACTAATCCTCCCAGTCAAAGGTTTTAGTCACTGCTTTCTTCCATTGCTTGCGATAATGCGCACGCTTATCGGAATCCATCGCTGGTTTCCACGTATGCGCAATACCCCAATTTTTTCTAAGATCATCTAGGTTTTCCCAGTATCCTACGGCTAGTCCAGCCGCATAGGCTGCGCCTAGAGCTGTCGTTTCGATTATCTTAGGGCAAATCACCTCTTCGCCTATGATATCCGACTGGAACTGCATTAATAATTGATTGACGACCATTCCCCCATCTACCCGAAGAGATGCAATCGGGATTCCGGCATCTTTTTCCATGGCTTCTAATACTTCCCAGGTTTGAAAAGCAGTCGCCTCTAACGCGGCGCGCGCGATATGCGATTTATTTATATAGCGTGTTAGGCCGACTAAGGCGCCACGGGCATCTTGTTTCCAATAGGGCGCATATAATCCAGAGAAAGCGGGAACAAAGTAGCATCCGCCATTGTCGTCCACTAGCTTAGCTAATTTCTCGATATCCGGGCTGTTCTTTATGATGCCCAGATTATCCCGTAACCATTGCACTAATGCACCAGTAATCGCCACAGATCCCTCTAGGGCGTAATGCACTGGATCGTTGCCTAATTGATAGGCGACGGTTGTTAATAGGCCAAATTGGGATGGAATCGCTTTCGTTCCCGTATTCATTAATAAGAAACAGCCAGTTCCGTAGGTATTTTTACCTTGGCCGGGATTGAAGCAGGTTTGGCCCACTAAAGCAGCTTGCTGATCTCCTAAAATTCCTGCTAACGGAACTCCACCCAGCACCCCTTTTGCTTTCGCATAAACGAGGGAGCTCGATTTGATTTCCGGTAGCATCGCTTTCGGGATGCTTAATACGTGTAGGATTTCGTCGTCCCAAGCACAGGTTTGCAAATCCATCAGTTGAGTGCGACTTGCATTGGTCACATCGGTGATGTGAATTCCGCCCTCTACTCCACCTGTTAAATGCCAGGCAATGAACGAATCCATCGTGCCAAAAAGCGCATCGCCTTTTTCTGCATCTGCCCGCAAACCGTCGATATTATTCAATAACCAGCGCAATTTTAACCCGCTGAAATAAGTCGCTAAGGGAAGCCCGGTTTTTGCTCTGAAACGATCCATTCCGCCGTCTTTCGCTAATTCTGCGAGCTCAGAACCCACCCGCGTATCTTGCCAAACAATCGCATTATAATATGCTTTGCCCGTTTTCTTGTTCCAAACTACCGTAGTCTCCCGTTGATTCGTTATTCCCACAGCTACTAAATCCTTTGCAGACAAGTTGGCTTTTCCCAGCGCTAAACCGATCACTTCTTGGGTATTTTTCCAAATCTCGTGCGAGTCATGCTCCACCCATCCCGCTTGGGGATAGATCTGTTTGTGCTCTTTTTGGCCTACAGAAATAATCTCTCCAGCCTTATTAAAGATGATAAAACGGGAACTCGTCGTCCCTTGATCGATAGAACCTACGTACATAGTGAATTAGTTTAGGGTCAAAATAAAGGCACCTAATACCGCTCCAGCCGCAGGGCCCAGAACCGGAATCCAAGCGTATTCCCAGCCGGAATCCCCTTTATTAGGGATAGGCAAAATGGCGTGCATAATTCTAGGACCTAAATCACGAGCCGGATTAATCGCATAACCCGTGGTACCACCTAGGCCAAGGCCGACAGCCCAGACTAAAATACCTACCATGAAGGGTCCTAAACCCGTTTCAATAGTTGAAAACGTTCCTAAAGCCACCACCGCAAGTGCTGAGGCAAATGCTTCAGAAATAAAATTAAAGGGAGTATTTTTAATTGCCGGATCCGTGCAGAATGACGCACGAATAGCTCCTTTGTCCTCTGTAACATCGTAATGCGGCTTATAATGTAGCCAAACTAATAATTGCCCTAACATAGCCCCTAAAAGCTGAGCACCGATAAAGGTGGGGAATAAACTCCAATCGCCTGATTTTACACAACCTGCAATAGTAACAATCGGATTAAGGTGCGCACCCGAGCTACCGAAATAAGTAGAAACAAAGATGGCAATGGTTACCGCGAAAGCCCAAGCTGCCGCAATGGCTAATAATCCAGTGCCATTTCCTTTCGTGTCTTTTAATAACATATTGGCCACAACGCCATTTCCGAGGTATAATAGGGTCGCAGTTCCGGCGAGTTCGCCGATGAAAATTGATGACATAGGTTGAGGTTGTTATTTTGGTTTTCCAAAACTATAAAATCTTCTCAATAAAAAAATTATCTTTGATTTCAATTTGATAATTCGAAAGATGCGTGAAGATTATTTAACCGGGGATGCCGAATCACTGAACCCGCAAGAGAAGGAGTTCGATAAGGCATTGCGTCCTTTGAGCTTTTTGGACTTTTCGGGTCAAGGAAAAATTGTAGATAACCTGCAAATTTTCGTCGACGCGGCTAAAGCGCGCGAAGAAGCTCTTGATCACGTCTTATTGCATGGGCCTCCGGGCTTAGGTAAAACAACTTTGTCGCACATTATTGCGAACGAATTGGGCTCTACTTTGAAAATTACCTCAGGGCCTGTTTTAGACAAACCCTCCGATTTAGCTGGCTTGCTTACGAATTTGCAGCCCTTCGATGTGCTATTTATTGATGAAATTCACCGTTTGAATCCCATAGTGGAGGAATATTTATATTCTGCGATGGAGGATTACAAGATTGATATTATGCTGGATTCGGGTCCTAATGCGCGTAGCATTCAGATCGGATTGAATCCTTTTACCTTGATTGGCGCTACGACAAGGGCGGGATTATTGACCTCCCCATTGCGCGCTCGTTTTGGCATAAATGCACGTCTAGAGTATTATGACGCTGCTTTATTGACTAAAATCGTAAAGCGATCTGCTTCCATATTAGATATGCCCATCGACGAATCGGGTGCTTATGAGATTGCTAGACGTAGCCGAGGGACACCGCGTATTGCGAATAATTTATTGAGACGGACCCGTGATTTTGCCCAAATGAAGGGTGACGGTACCATCGATGTAAAGATCGCCGAAATTGCTTTGAATGCCTTGGATGTAGACCAAAATGGGCTAGATGAAATGGATAATCGCATACTTTTAACCATTATCGAGAAATTCAAAGGAGGCCCAGTCGGCTTAACGACCATCGCCACCGCTTGTGGTGAGGAGGCCGAAACAATCGAAGAAGTTTATGAACCTTTTTTAATACAAGAGGGATTTTTAAAGCGCACCTCTCGGGGGCGTGAGGCTACAGAAAAAGCGTATCGCCACGTGGGGATCGCACCTAGAGCCGAGACAGGATCTCTTTTTTAAATTACACCTATGTCCACAAAAACTAACCTAATCGCAGCGATGATGCTCGTTTCTGCGTCTGCTTTGGCCCAAATGAAATACCCCGTCACTAAGAAAGTCGATCACGTCGATAATTACCACGGAACGCAAGTCGCGGACCCTTATCGCTGGCTAGAAGATGATAATAGCGAGGAGACGAAGGCTTGGGTGAAGGCACAAAATGAAGTGAGTTTTGGCTATCTAAAGCAAATTCCCTTACGCGAGGAATTCAAAAAGCGAATCGAGGCGTTAAGTAATTACGAAAAAATTTCAGCCCCTTCTCGAAAAGGAGAATGGTATTATTTCTACAAGAATTCCGGTTTACAGAATCAATCGGTATTATATCGTCAAAAAGGCCTGCAAGGAAAACCCGAGCAGGTCATCGATCCGAACACCTTGTCAAAAGACGGAACAACACGTCTTACGGTATTCTCTTTGAACAAAACAGGCAAATATGCTTGTGTAGGACTTAGCTTAAGCGGGAGTGATTGGCAAACGTATTATGTGCGCGACATGGAAACTGGCAAAAACCTAGCCGATGAGTTAAGTTGGGTGAAAGTGAGCGGTGTGGCTTGGAAAGGCAATGGATTCTATTATTCTCGTTATCCAGAACCAGGGAAAGGGAAGGAATTAAGCACGAAGAATGAAAATCACCAAGTTTGGTTTCACACGGTAGGAACAGCGCAATCCCAAGATCAATTGATTTATGAAGACGCGAAAAACCCACAACGTTTCCACACGGTGAGCACCTCGGATGATGAGCGCTTTGCCTTTTTGACGATTTCGGATCGGGGTAAAGGTTTAGATGGAAATGCGCTGTGGATTTTAGATGCTTTAAAGAAAGAAACGAAGTTCAAGCCTATCGTAGCAGAACCAGGAAAATACGATTTCAGTATCGTAGATAACGATGGTGAAGTGTTGATTTTGGAGACGAACGAAGGCGCACCCAACAAAAAAATCGTTCGCATTGATCCGATGCATCCTGAAAAGGCGAATTGGAAAACGATCGTGGCGGAAAAGCCGGAGCCTTTGCAAGGGGTGAATACGGTGGGCAAACGCCTGTTTTTGAATTATTCAAAAGACGTGACCTCTCGCGTAACGATCTTTGATTACCAAGGGAAATCCTTGGGTTCGGTTAGTTTGCCGGGCTTAGGAAATGCGGGTGGTTTTGGCGGTGAAAAAGAAGATAAATTCACCTTCTACACCTATTCCTCATTTAATTTTCCACCCACGATTTACCGCTATGATCTGGTAACGAATAAGTCATCTGTTTTCCAAAAACCAAACCTAGCCTTCGATCCCTCGGATTATACCGTAGTTCAAAAGTTCTATCCATCGAAAGATGGAACCCAAGTTCCCATGTTCATCGTGAGCAAAAAGGGGATTCAAATGAACGGCAAAAATCCAACCATCTTATATGGTTACGGTGGATTTAATATTAGCTCCACACCTTCCTTTTCAGCCAGTTTAATTCCTTGGTTAGAAAAAGGCGGAATCTATGTGGTGGCGAATTTGCGTGGTGGCAGTGAGTATGGAGAGAAATGGCACGAGGCGGGGATGAAATTGAAAAAGCAAAATGTGTTTGATGATTTCATCGCTGGAGCAGAATATTTAATTCGCGAGAAATATACCTCGCCTGCTTATTTAGCAGCATCCGGACGTTCGAATGGAGGCTTACTGGTAGGAGCAGCGATTAACCAGCGCCCTGATTTATTTGCGGCAGCTTTGCCAGGCGTAGGTGTAATGGATATGTTACGTTTCCAAAAATTCACTATCGGCTGGAACTGGGTAGCTGATTACGGTAGCAGCGATAATGCGGACGAATTTAAGGCACTTTATGCCTATTCCCCATTGCAAAATATCAAGTCGATGAATTACCCTGCCACGATGGTCTTCACTTCAGATCACGATGATCGCGTAGTACCAGCGCACTCGTTTAAATATGCAGC
>CAMDSI010000076.1 GCA_945906915.1 Spirosoma fluviale
ACTAAAGAATAGGCTAAGTATATAAGTAAACCAATAGCGACCGAATTTAGTTTCGGGTCATTGGTCCACCAATCGCCCCAGGTAAATTTCGCCCAAACACTTCCCGTAATCAATCCTAATACCGCAAATACCATCCCCACTTCTACATAGGTGCTGGAAATCAAATCTGATTTTAAATCAGATTTGCGTAAGTATTGAATCGAATGGTAGACCGATGTTCCTAATAGGAAAATCATCGTGAACCACATCGTTACGTGAAAATAGAGGTTGCGAATCGTCTCATTCAAGATGGGTTGACGTGGAACCTGACCGTTAAATCCAGCATAGACCGTGTAGATCAATAAAATGATCGACAAAATCTTCCAATACTGACGTTTTAATGTTTCCATATATAGGGGAAAAGTATCCCAGAAAATACAATAACGATAATATCAAGCGCACCTAAAATGGCGATCTCATCCCAGTTTTCTGAGAGCGAAATTCCGTCCAAAGCACTTTTAGATAATTTTAATAATAATAACAGTAATGGAATGATTAAAGGAAAACTCATTACTGCCATCAAGGTAGCCGAATTCTCTCCCTGAGCGGCAATTCCTGCCACTAAGGATAGGGTGGATGCAAAGCCGATCGCCCCTAAAACAAGGGAAACTAGATATAGCGGCATATTGCCTACCGGATTTCCCATCACCCAAGAGTAAAAGAAAATGCCGATCAATGACACCCCTAACATCACCAAAGTATTGTAGATGATTTTGCTAAAAATGACCGATTCTGGCTTTGCAAACGTATAATAAAAGATGTTTCGATTCGCCGATTCTTGGGTAAAACTTTTACCTACCGCATTGACGGCGGAGAATAATAAGATGATCCAAAACAAGGTATTCCACATAATCGGGTGGATGGACTGTTGCTTAGCTTTAAAGGATAAATAACAGATGAAAATCGTAGCTGCTAAGTAAAGTACTAGCCCGTGGATCGCATACTTGTTGCGCCACTCTAATTGCATCTCTTTACGAATTAACACGAAAATTTCAGTTAAGGCCATGAACCTGCAATTTACGACAGAAAAAACTATTTGTATCATTTTTTACCTCAGAAATACTTAGTACATTTGTGTCTAATTTTGAATTATTCTAAATAGTGAGCATGGCAAATTTGGCCGACTTGAAGATTGGTGAAAAGGGTGAGATAGTGGGCTTCACAGATGAGTTGCTTTCCTTAAAACTATTAGAAATGGGATGTTTGCCGGGAACTGAGGTAGTTTTGACTCATTTAGCTCCTTTTGGCGATCCTATCGCGATTCGAGTTTCTGGTTCTTATACCTTGTCAATGCGGCGGGAGGAAGCTGAAACCATGCTAATTAAACGAACATAAATTTTGTCAAAAACTCCTAAAATAGCGCTGATTGGTAATCCCAATGCAGGAAAATCCTCTCTTTTTAATTCCTTAACGGGATTAAATCAGAAGACGGGTAATTTTCCGGGCGTGACGATGGAGAAGCACACGGGGATTTGGGAATTAGAACCTAAGCGTTCAGTGGAGATTTTAGATTTGCCCGGAATCTACAGTATTTATCCTAAGTCGATCGATGAGGAATTAGTCATCAATATTCTAGGGGATCCTAAACATCCAGATTTTCCGGATATGGCCATTGTGGTGGCGGATGCATCGAATTTAAAACGCAATTTATTGCTGTTTTCTCAGGTGAGAGATTTAGGAATTCCTACTGTTTTGGCCTTAAATATGATCGATGTAGCCGAAAACGAAGGCTATGTCATTAATTCGATCAAACTGGCCCGTGAATTGAATGTGGAAGTGGCGGAGGTGAATGCTAAAAAAGGCATCGGCCTTAATGGGCTTAAATTATCTGTTATAAAGACGCTTCAAAATCGTTTTGCCTCTAATGATGCTTTGCCCTTGCCGGTTTCGGATGAGGTTATTCAAGAGGTGCAAGCGAATTTTGGAGAGGCGGAAATGTACCGTTCACTTTTGTGGCTAATGGAACATGATCGCATGAAGATGTTCTCGATTCAACAAAGAGAAACATTGGACGCCATTAAAAGTAAGCACCATTTTTCGTCCAAAAAATACCAATCAGAAGAAACCGTAAAGCGCTACGAACAGATTACCGAAGTGGTGGATCGCTGTGTGATTAATTTGAATCGCCAGTGGGATGCGGTGCCGGTTAAAACTTGGACCGATCGTTTGGACAAATTCTTTTTACACCCGGTGGGAGGTTATGTGTTCTTTTTAGCTATCCTTTTTGTCATGTTTCAGGCCGTATTTACGTGGGCGACCTACCCCATGGATTTAATTGATGGCGGAGTAGCAACGTTAAATGATTGGCTGAAAGGCGTGCTGCCAGATTCGGCTTTGACCGCCTTATTAACGGATGGATTGATCGCGGGTATCGGAGGAGTATTGATTTTTATTCCCCAGATCGCCTTCTTGTTTTTATTTATCTCCCTTTTAGAGGAGACCGGTTATATGTCACGTGTGATGTTCATTATGGACAAATTGATGCGTCGATTTGGATTGAATGGAAAATCAGTGGTGCCTTTAATTTCCGGTGTAGCTTGTGCGGTACCTGCAATTATGAGTACGCGTTCGATCGGATCTTGGAAAGATCGCTTGATCACGATTTTAGTGACACCTTTAATGTCTTGTTCTGCTCGTTTACCTATCTACACGGTTTTAATCGCCTTAGTTGTTCCGGAAAAGAATACCTTATTTGGGCTATTTAATTTGCAGGGTGTTGCGCTTTTTGGCCTTTATTTATTAGGCTTCTTTATGGCATTGGTCTCTGCCTGGGTCATGAAGGTTATTTTACAGGCCAAAGAAAAGAGTTATTTCATCATGGAGTTACCTACCTACAAGGCGCCTCGATTCAAGCATGTCGCGATAACGATTTTTAATTCGGTCAACGCTTTTGTTTTTGAAGCGGGTAAAATTATTGTGGCGATTTCCATCGTTTTATGGGTGCTGGCAAGTTATGGCCCAGGGGATGAAATAGCGCAGTCAGAAGCTAAGATTCGCTTAGCGAATCCGACCTTACAAGGCGTTGAATTACAAAATAAGATCTCGGCAGATAAATTAGAGCATTCCTTTGCAGGTCATTTTGGTCATTTTGTAGAACCTGCGATACGTCCATTAGGCTATGACTGGAAAATTGGAATAGCCCTAATTACCTCTTTCGCTGCCCGCGAGGTTTTCGTGGGGACCATGTCCACCATTTATAGTATGGGTGGCGAAGTAGATGATGCGAATGCAACGATTAAAAATCGCATGCGGGCTGAAATTAATCCAGCGACGGGTAAACCGATGTATGATGCGGCCCTGGGATTCTCCCTGTTAATTTTCTATGCTTTTGCGATGCAGTGCATGAGTACCTTAGCTACGACATACCGCGAGACGAAGTCTTGGAAATACCCCTTGATTCAGTTTAGCTATATGACGGCTTTGGCCTACTTATCAGCCTTCGCCGTCTACCAATGGCTATCTTAAAGAGAAAACGGAATCGAAGTTGCCGCTAGGTTACTTACCCCTTTTGCTAGCAATTTACCATCTGCATTGTGCAATTTAGCCTCAATGTTCGCAATTTTTTTCCCGACACGTTGAATCTCTGTAGTTACCGTAATTTTTTCATTCGCCTTCGCACCATACAGAAAGTCGATGTACAAATTGATCGTTACATATAAGTGATCAATTTTCGCGGTAATGAGGGTCATCCCCATCATTTCGTCTAGCATAGCAGAGATTACGCCTCCATGAATGACGCCGGCATGGTTTAGGAAATCGGGACGCACAACGAACTCCGCAGTTAATTTTCCGGCTTCTGCTTTCACTAAAGTTCCATCTAACCATATTCCAATCGGAGCCGGATTTCCGTCTGCAATTTTTTTGTTTAGATTTTGATTAAGATAAGCTAATACTTGTTCGTTGGGTTCCATTTTAGGAGTTTTTAATTAAGGGCGAGTCCAGGTAGATGTTCTGCCAAACATCGCAACTCCTACAAAACCGCGGATGTCTAATGTTTTGTTCCCGTCTTTGACTTTAAGAATGCAATCGTAGGTCTTTCCAGAATTAGGGTCATAAATGGTTCCATTCTCCCAAGCTGAACCGGTGAATTTGAAATTTTTCAAAATGACAGCTCCTAAAAGATCTCGGCTACGTAATTTTTCGTCTGGATTTTTTCCATCTTTTCTTCCTGGCGTTTTGCCCCAAGATATTTTACCAAAGTACTGGTCTCCTTGCTTGAAAATCATGATTTTCCCATCCTTTTCTTGAGAGAGCCATTCTCCTAAGATAGTATCAGCGCCTGTATTAGCTAAGCTTGAAAAAGAAATAAATAGTAGCGTAATGAAGGAGAAAATTCCTTTTTTCATGTTTGTGAAGCTTTGGTGAAACAAATATACGAACGATTCTAGTTTAATCAGGCTTGTTGCAATCAAATGGAATGCTTATTTTTGTGGATATTTGGCACAAAACCTTACCAATCCATTAATAAGCTATATGAACTATCACCTAGATCAAATTCCTGAACGTATAACTAAACCACGTCAAAAAGGTTTAACCATGGTCATGGACAAAGGACTAAGTCTGCGTCAAGTCGAAGATTTTTTAGAGACGAGTGCAACGCATACAGATATTGTTAAATTAGGTTGGGCGACTTCGTATGTCACTCCTAATTTGAAAGAAAAATTAGCGCTATACAAGTCGGCTGGAATACCGGTATATTTTGGAGGGACTCTTTTCGAAGCGTTTTACATTCGTGGCCAATTAGATGATTACCGCCGTGTCTTAGACGAGTACGGCATGGAATATGCAGAAGTTTCAGATGGTTCCATCGAAATGGAGTCCGATGTAAAATGTGAATTAATACGCACGTTAGCGACTCAGGTGACTGTTCTTTCGGAAGTAGGGTCTAAAGATGAAGCAAAAATTATTCCTCCGTATAAGTGGATCAAATTGATGCGAATGGAATTAGAGGCGGGTGCTTGGAAAGTAATCGGAGAGGCACGTGAAGGAGGAAATGTAGGTCTTTTCCGTTCATCTGGAGAAGTTCGCCAAGGATTAGTAGAAGAAATTTTAACGGAGATTCCAGAGGAAAAAATCATCTGGGAAGCACCCCAAAAATCACAACAAGTTTGGTTTGTGAAACTGGTAGGAGCGAACGTAAACATGGGAAACATAGCTCCACATGAGGTAATTTCATTAGAAACGATTCGTTTAGGATTGCGTGGCGATACGTTTGACCACTTCTTAACGAAATAACTTCGAATGCTGCAGCTCTTATTAGATCTACTAAAAGATCCATTGACGTTTTTATCGGAATTTATTGCAGCTCATGGCGCATTGACTTACGGTCTTCTGTTTTTAATTGTTTTTGTGGAAACGGGACTCGTTGTCATGCCTTTCTTGCCGGGGGATTCGCTCCTTTTTTCTGTCGGATTATTAGCTGCGGCTAGTGGTGAATTATCCTTAGGTACGGTCATCCCTTTATTAATAGCAGCGGCCTTATTAGGTGATCAGGTAAACTATTTTATCGGAAAATACTTCAGTGGGATCATTCGGGAACGTGAAAAAGTATTGTTTTTGAAGCGAGAGCACATTGAAGAGACAGAAGCATTTTATGCCAAATATGGCCCCAAAACCGTTATTTTGGCACGTTTCATTCCTATCGTACGCACAGTAGCCCCTTTCGTGGCAGGAGCTGGACGCATGTCTTATCCGGTTTATTTGCTGTATGGTTTTTTAGGAGCGACACTTTGGGTGAGCAGTATTTCTACGGCGGGCTATTTTTTAGGGGATAATGAATTTGTGAAGGCGAACTTTGAAAAAGTGGTCCTCGGAATAGTCGGCGTATCGGTATTGCCTATTCTTTGGGGCTTGATTTCTAAACGTAAATAAGATGGCCATTACGCATCTGTATGGTTTAATAGGTTTTCCTTTGGGTCATTCTTTTTCCAAGAAATATTTTACGGAGAAATTTGAAAATTTGGGGCTATCTACAACGCATGCCTACGAACAATTCCCTATTCCTACGATTGAAGAATTCAAGGCTATAATTACTTCTAATCCGAATTTACGCGGTTTGAATGTAACGATTCCCTATAAACAGGCAGTGATGCCCTTTTTAGATGAAATCGATCTTGCAGCTGCCCAAATAGGCGCCGTGAATACCATCAAAATTGCGGAAGACGGATACACGAGAGGTTATAATACGGATTATTGGGGATTTCGGACGACGGTGGAGTTTTGGGACAAATTCAAAAACTTCGAATCCCTAAAGGCCTGCGTTTTAGGTCAGGGCGGAGCTGCCAAAGCAATCATTGTGGCTTTGCAAGACTTAGGTTTTGAAGTCATTAAAGTGTCACGCCAAGCATCTGAAGAAACAGTCACCTATGAACAAATGCCTGATTTAATGGAAGAAATCGGCTTAATCGTGAATACAACTCCATTAGGGATGTTCCCCAAAGTAGATGACAAACCGCCGATTCCTTACGAATTACTGAATAAGCAACATTATTTATACGATATCGTTTACAATCCTTTAGAAACGGCTTTTTTAAGCGCTGGACTAGAAAATAAAGTAGGTGGAATCTATTCCGGTCTGGAGATGTTGCATGGACAAGCCGACAAGGCTTGGGAGATTTGGCAAAAAAACTAAGCTAAATAGACCCCTCTTTTTGCTGGATCGCTCAAGATCACTTGCACATGCTCGGAGAGTGTCGTGGAAAGTTCATATCCTTTATAATCCGCAGAAATAGGGAATCTTTTGTAATTGCGATCCACAATCACTGCCACCTGTATACGTTTCACATGCATACTTAAGAAAGGGGCTAAACTGTAAGAGAAGGTACGGCCTGTGTTCAAAACGTCGTCCACTACAATGATAACTTTATTTTCAAGGGCATCCGTTCCTCCCTCGAATTTCACAGGGCGCTCATAAGGTTGCTCCTTATTTAAATCAATCTTGACTGGAATAGCCTTGATTTTAGAGATGGCCTTCATTTCATCACATAGCATCTCGGCGAAAGCAAAGCCTTCACCTACGATTCCGGCAATCACTATTTCAGACTCTTCAAAGTTGTTCTCGTAGATTTGAAACGCGATTCTACGGATCTTTTGGAGAAGGGCAGGACCGTCAAGGACTTGTTTGGCAGACATAGCTAATGCTTTAAATCAAATTGTGTGATTTAAAATTACCAAAATTATCCAATTTTCGTACCTTTACGCCTTAATTAGCGTTTAAAATCATTCAATTATGTCTAAAATGTACGGGGCTCAACAGCGCCAAATGCAAGCACCTTCTAATCCATTAGCCATTAAAACGAAGAAATTCGCTTTAGAGAAAAATAAGTTTGTGGGTTTGTGCATGCGTCAACTTTTCTCGAACCAATGGAAATTTACCTTTATTCCGTTAGCACTTATTCTAGGAAATGTGGCATTAAATTTAACAGGGGCCTATAAGAACTATTGGATCTATATTTTCATCGCCGTTGCGGTGATCGCCTATATCCTTTTCTGGTTAATTCAATTTACAGGAATCACGCAATTAGCTCAATACAAGCAGCTTTTTGATAAGTACCGCTATGAAATCGATAGTCGCCAAATCTTTATGAAACTTTCTGATAAAGAGGGCGGAATGATCAAGTGGGATATGATTTTAGGGGCTTATAAAGACAAAAACTCCTATGTCCTTGAAATGGGTAAATTCCAATTCTTGCACTTGCCATTCACCGTTTTCAATAACGATAATGACAAGAAATTATTAGATAAGATTTTACGCGATAAAGGATATTTAAAATCCTAAGATGGGCAGAATAGTAGCCATCGATTTCGGATTAAAGCGAACAGGAATTGCGGTGACGGATCCCTTGCAGATCATTGCGAATGGTCTAGATACCGTTCCAACGCATACTTTATTAGTCTTTTTGCAAACCTATTTCGCTAATGAAACAGTGGATCAAGTCGTCATCGGAATGCCCAAAAACCTGGACAATACCGACACAGATTCCACAGCAGGTGTTCGCATTTTTATCAAAAGTTTTCGGAAGAGATTTCCTTTAATTCCTTTAGAGGAACACGACGAACGTTTTACCTCTAAATTAGCCATGCAGGCAATGATTGCGGGTGGGATGTCGAAGAAAGATCGCAGAGAAAAAGGAACCGTCGATCGGGTATCAGCTACGATCATTTTGCAATCGTATTTAGAATCTAAATCATATTAAAAAAGCGACCCTAGAAGAGAGTCGCTTTTTTTATTTCGTTACCACTTTCGTAAATCGGTGGTAGAATGGCGTTTTGCTATTATCATTTTTAGGCTTGTACTTCCCGGTAATGATGGGAACATACATTACTCGGCGACGTGATTTCTCTCCTACATTAGGCGAAACCTCTACCCGATGCCATAAACGGCCATCATGAATAGTTAAGTCTCCTCGCTCTATCTCGAATGCCGCTTCGCGCGCATCAGGTTTGTGATCGATGAATTGCTTTTTCCCAAACAATAATTTCAAAACTCCCTGCGTATGTGTTCCTGGTAAAACCCGAAGACCACCATTCGACGATGGGCAATTATCTAAGTGAATACCTACGTTTAGCATAGGAAGAATCTTTTGACCTAAGAATAAATCACGTGGGCTATCCGTATGCCAGCCCATTTGACTAAACTTCGAATTAGGCTCGTTGATGTAATGATTGAAAACGAGGCCATCTTTTTCATCCTCGCTGATTCGGCCTTCGTAAGGGCTTAATAATTCGATCATCAATTGCAGACGAGGATCTTTTAATAATTCGGCTAATATTGGGCTATATTGATTCGTAAAGCACATGCGTTGAATCATCGGATTTCCTTCATGATCCTTACCAAACTTAAGTGGTGTGCCTTTGACTTTTTCGATACCTTCTTCTAACCACGTCTTCTCAATTTTCGCTAATTCTGAAATGAAAAGTTCCGCAGTTGTAGGATCAATGAATTTTTTAAAATGAATTACGCCATACTTCTTGAAGTATTCTTTCTGCTCCTCCGT
>CAMDSI010000077.1 GCA_945906915.1 Spirosoma fluviale
AAAAGTGGCTTTATATCATCTAAGAACACAAATCCTGAATGCTAGAAACAAGCCAATTGCTAACGCAAAAGTAGGAATCAAACGTAACGGAGAAATTCAGCCGGTAATGTTTACGGATACAAAAGGATATTTAGACATCATTGACTTAAATCCTGCCGACCAAATCAGCTTCAATGCCAGCAAAGAGAAATTCTTAACTAAACGTAGCGAGTTTTTGATGGATGGCCGGGATATTCCAAAGCAATTATTGAAGAAAGAATTGACTGACACGACTTTTGACCACAAAATCATCCTAGGCCAAGCCGAAGTGGGCGAGGAAATAGGTGCTTTATTTGATGTTAATCCGATCTATTACGATCTAGATAAATCAACTATTCGTCCAGATGCCGCAGTTGAATTAGACAAAATTGTACAGGTATTAAAGGATAATACCGACATTTCCATCGAATTAGGATCTCACACCGATGCCCGCGCGAGTGCGAGCTATAACATGAAATTATCGCAAAGACGTGCTGAATCAGCCGTTAAATACATCATCGAACACGGAATCGAGGCAGTGAGAATCAAAGCCAAAGGCTATGGAGAAACGCAGCTCATCAACGGTTGTTCCGATGGCGTCGATTGCAGCGAGGAAGCACACCAAGAAAACCGCCGAACAGAATTCAAAATCACTGATCTAAATGACTAATTACGTTCTAAAAAATGCCCAAATAGTTAACGAGGGTAAAATAATCACGTCCGATCTTCGTATTTCAGAAGGAAGAATAGCTAAAATAGCTACAGAAATTACGCCTACTCCTGGAGATGTGGTTTTAGACCTTAAAGGAAAACACGTTTTCCCAGGGATAATCGACGATCAAGTACATTTTAGAGAACCTGGCTTAACCCATAAAGCAACTATCGCTAGTGAAGCGCGCGCAGCTGTGGCGGGAGGAGTGACGAGTTTTATGGAGATGCCGAATACGGTCCCTAATGCACTGACACAAGAATTATTGGCGGATAAATACGCGATTGCGGCGGCTGGATCTTTAGCTAACTACTCCTTCTTCATGGGGGCCGGAAATGATAATTTAGAGGAGGTTTTAAAGACCAATCCCCGCGATGTTTGCGGCGTTAAAATATTTATGGGCTCATCGACGGGCAATATGCTGGTAGATAATACGCAGACTTTGGAAAAATTATTCTCCAGCTGCGAAATGCTTATCGCGACGCACTGCGAAGATGAACCTACGGTAAGAGCTAGAACGGCTCTTTTCAAAGAAAAATACCCAGAAAATGCCCCCGCTTACATCCATCCTTTGGTTAGAAACGAAGAGGCTTGCTATTTATCGTCTTCGATGGCGGTGGATTTAGCGAAAAAGAATAATACCCGTTTACACATTTTGCACATATCGACGGAGGAAGAATTAGCCTTGTTCGAGACCGGTAAAGCGGTAAAAGACAAAAAAATTACGGCGGAAGTCTGTGTTCACCACCTTTGGTTTGACGCCTCCCAATACGATACTTTGGGCAATCAAATTAAATGCAATCCTGCCATTAAAGATGCGCACCACAAGGCGGCTCTGCGAAAGGCTTTGATCTCCGGTGAATTAGATATTATTGCGACAGATCACGCGCCACACACCTGGGAGGAGAAGTCCCAGGAATTTTGGAAGTCACCAGCTGGTTTGCCCTTAGTGCAACATCCGCTATTAATTATGATTGATATTGCCAAAGAAGGTCACATCAGCCTCGAGCTCATCGCCGAGAAAACGGCGCATGCGGTAGCGGATTGCTTCCAAATCGAAGAGCGTGGCTACATTCGCGAGGGATATTGGGCTGATTTAGCGATAATCGATCTACAAAAACCGACCAGCGTTTCTAAGGAGAATATTCTATACCAATGTGGCTGGTCACCTTTAGAAGGCCAAACCTTTTCCGCCTCGGTGGCACAAACCTTTGTTTCAGGTCACTTAGCCTATTCGCACGGTTCATTTAACGAAACCGTTCGCGGGAAGCGCTTATTATTCAACCGCTAATATGTCAGCGCTCCTCCCCTTTTATGCGCCAATCGGGCTAGAAGCTGGCTTAGATGAAGCAGGGAGAGGTTGTTTAGCGGGTCCAGTAGTTGCCGCAGCGGTTATTTTGCCGCGGGATTTTCACCATCCTTTTCTGACGGATTCAAAGCAAATGACCTTGCGTCAACGCAATGAATTAAAGCGTTTAGTGCGGGAATATGCGATTGATTATGCCATCGCGGAAGTGGATGCGGCGAAAATTGATGAAATCAACATTTTAAAGGCGAGTATATTGGCGATGCACCTAGCGGTGGATCAGTTAAAACATCGGCCGGAGCATTTATTGGTCGACGGAAATCGCTTTTATAGCTACCCATTAATCCCACATACCTGTGTGGTAAAAGGGGATTCGAAGTATTTTTCGATAGCGGCTGCCTCTATTTTGGCCAAAACCTACCGGGACGAATGGATGGAAAAAGCAGCTTCTGAGCACCCTGGTTATGGTTGGGAACGGAATGCCGGCTATCCTACGCTTCAACATAGAAAAGCCATACTCGAAAATGGTCAAACAATACTCCACCGAAAAACGTTTAAGGTAGAAATAAAATAATTTCTTAAATTAGCCCTTTATGAAGCTACGTATACTCCTACTTTTCCTACTAAGCTATTCAGCTCTGGCGCAAGAATCGTTCAGAAAAGAGCGTGCCTTACGTATGGGCATGCAACAAGATTCTATTTACCGGGGTGCTCAGGAGATAGCAAAAAAAAGAGGTATTCCGCTTAAAGTGGATTTAGGAAAAGATAATACCCTCCATTTTCAGGGATTTTCTGAAATAGGCGAAGCGCTCTATTTAAAGAATGAATCCAATGAACAGGCGGCTAAGATGACCAAAACTAACCTTTTGTATCCAGGCGCCTCGTTAAATATCGGCATTACGGGCAAGTCTGACTCCATTAAAGGCAAATTAGGCATGTGGGATGGTGGAGGAGTATTATCTACGCACCAAGAATTTGGGGGAAGAGCTACAGCGGCACAGACTATTGCTACTACGAATGACCACGCTACACACGTAGCTGGAACCTTAATCGCCGGTGGTATCAGTCCTTCAGCGAAAGGTATGGCTTATGAGGCGGATTTAAAATTTTGGGACTTTTCCAACGATAATTCAGAAATGAGTACCGCTTCCACATCACTTTTAATCAGTAACCACTCCTATGGATACCAAGCGGGCTGGGTCTACGATGAAACGAAGAAAAAATGGCAATGGTGGGGAAATGATGCCGTGAGTGAGGATGAAGACTTTAAATTTGGTTTATATGATGCAAATACACAAACATGGGATCGCATTGCCTACAATGCCCCTAACTACCTAATTGTCAAATCTGCAGGTAATAGCCGTAATGAAAATGGGCCTGCAGCAGGAGCCTACTATTTACTCCGATCCACTAGTGACTCTTCTAATAAAGCTAGAGCTAAAAACGATGGCTACGATATCATTTCTACCTCTGGAACGGCGAAAAACATCCTAACTGTAGGAGCTGCGTCTATTTCTTCACTTATTCCAACGAAGGGATCCGACCTAAGTATTTCAAGCTTTACTAGCTGGGGACCTACAGATGATGGACGTGTAAAACCTGATGTCATGGCCATAGGCACCAGTATATTCTCTACCGATAATTCAAATGATAAAGCCTACGATACTAAAAGTGGAACTTCCATGTCTTCTCCACAAGCTGCTGGCTCCCTGTATTTGGTTCAACAATTATACAACCGTCTAAATAAAAATACCTTTATGTTATCCTCCACCTTAAAGGCGGTGGCGATACATACGGCTTTAGATATGGAATCCGCAGGCCCAGATTATAAGTCGGGTTGGGGCCTAATTCAGATAGATAGAGCGGCTGAAGTCGTTAAAAATACAGGGAATAGCCATCAACTGACGGAAGGGAAATTAGGTCAAGGTGAAACAAAAACGTATACCTTTATAGCGTCAGGAAATGGCCCATTAAAAGTCACTTTGGCCTGGACTGACCCAGAGGCGTCGACATCTTCAGGTTTGAATGACCGGACTCCTCGATTAGTGAATGATTTAGACATTCGGCTGACTAGTGGCTCATCCACATTTTTGCCTTATACGTTAGACCCGTCAAACCCAGCAAGCCTGGCTGTCCCAGGCGACAATATTCGCGACAACGTAGAGCAAATAGTTATCAGCAATACGCTTCCCGGCCAAACCTTTACCTTAACTATTAAACATAAAGGCACGTTAAAGAATAGTAATCAAGACTTCGGTTTAGCGGTATCCGGGATCGGTGGGACGGCATATTGTGCTATTACTCCATCGACTGCCACGACTAATTTCCAAACATTTAGCTTAGGAACAGTCAAAGATTCCACTGGGCTTAAGCCCGTATTTACCGCAGAATTAGGAGCAACCGTTCCAGTGAAATTCAACTTTGCTGGAACAGGATCAAAGCAGGTTCGCCTGTATGCTGACTGGAACCAAGATGGAGATTTTGTTGACTCAGGAGAGGAGCTCTTTAATTCAGCCAATACTGCAAGTTCCATAAGCATTCCAAGTAACTTAAAGCAAGATAATTATTACCGAATGCGTTGGGTGGCTGAAAACGGAAGTGGTTCCGCGCCATCCTGTGGAGGTATTAGCTCGGGGGAATCCAAGGATTATGCTTTGCAAATTTTACAGGCTTCGAAAGACTTTTCCGCCATTTCAGTGGCACAAGTAAGCTCAGCCATATGTGCTAGCAATGGGTTGACGAGTTTTATAGCCAAAGTAAAAAACGTAGGTGCATTGACTCAAACGAATGTTCCCGTTCTATTAGAGATAAAATCAGGTGCGACCAGTGTGGGTACCGCTACAGGTACCATTAGTACCTTAGCCTCTGGAAGAGAAACAGATGTAACACTTGCAGGAAATGTTACTTTAATAGCAGGATCGAGTTATACCTTCCTTTTGAAATCGCAATTATCAGGGGATCAAAATTCAGCGAACGACCTCTACTCAAGCAATAAAACTATTGAAAACCCAGCTGCTCCTGTTGTCACAGGAACCATTTGTAGTGGAGCGTCAGAATTGAGCTTAGCGGCGAGTAACGGAAGTCCCTTATGGTATAACGGAAACACACTTTTAGGCGCTGGGACATCATTAAAAGCGCCGTCTACCGGGACGTTTTATGCGGCATTTGATAATTTAAATACGACGATGGGGCCGGCAACTAAAGCGGACTTTGGGAGTGGTAACTACTACAGTAACTTTGGCCCTGAACCTATCTTTACTGTGACCCAACCCACTATTTTAGAGTCAGCAATCGTATATATTGGTACTTCAGGGACGGTGACTTTTGGTATTTTCGACAAAGACTCAGGAGAATTAATTGCCTCCATTACTAAAGAACTAACCGCAACTCGAACTTCTGCTAACGCCACGACAGTCAACAATCAATTAATTGACGATAAAACGGATCCAGGGCAAACGGTCATCTTAAACCTACCTTTTCCCAAGGCCGGAAATTACCTTTTATCTCACGTCTGTTCAAATGGCGCTTCTATCTTCAGAAGTAATCGGACCAAAGCAGATACAGTTAACGCTCCGACGAACATTGGGTACCCCTATGAAATTCCAGGCGTATTAAAATTAACTGGTGCTTTATTTAATGGCGCGCAAATTCAATCCGGATATTATTACTTATACGGAATGAAATTCAAATCATATGCTTGCCCAAGCCCGAAAGTACAAGTGAACGTCACAACAGGCACTAGCCCCGTTGTAGCTGTGAGTCCGACAGGGGCCTCCACTATTTGCGCAGGGGATAAAATTACTATAACTGGAACTCCCGCCTCCGGAACGCCTAACTACCAATGGTTTAAAAATGGAACAGCCATTACAGGTGCTACAACTAACAAATTAGACGTAAATACTTCAGGAGCCTACACGCTAAATTCAAGCTTCAATGGCATTTGTCCTGTATTGTCAACTGCGTCCACTATTACAGTAACGAGTCCACTAGAACCGCTAATCACCTTTAATCAAGGTATATTAACGACATCTGCAGGAACTGAGATCCAATGGTATTTGAACGACGTTGCCATCTCAGGAGCTACGGCCACTACGTATAAACCGACAGCAAACGGTATTTATAAAGTAAAATTGAAGGATATCAATGGCTGTTTAGCCTCAGCATCTTATGGAATAACGATTTTAGCCGCCACGGCTGACAATCCTTATTCGACTTTTTATGCCTTCCCTAATCCGGCTAGCGAGGAATTACACATTGCCATCCCTAGTCCTTTTGCGGCGTCTTCCTACCGAATCCGAATTAGTGATTTACAAGGAAAAGAGATGAGAGATTATAGAGTAGAGAGAAGAGATTTTACTCTAACTATCGATATATCACAGCTTAAAGCGGGGAATTATGTGATTAGTTTCCCAGAGTTAGAAAACCAGGTGTCTATTAAATTTCAAAAGAATTAAAATGTAGTTTTAGCCCAAACAAAGATCATTCGAGGTGATGCTGCCTCGTCGAAAGGAGATAGTTTGTAATCTCCTTTCAGGTCGACTAAACTAAATCCTGCTTGTGCGGCGTAGGCAACGAAGTCGTTCTTTGCGACTAATTCCACTTTTTCCACGAAAGAATAGTTTTGTCCTTTATCTGTAAAATCGATTGATTTATACAAATATCCTGATGCTGACCAACGCTTAATTTGAAACGAAATCCCTTCCCGGGTCACCGTTTCAGTAGGGACTAAATTCGCTAAGACATGGATGGGATTAAAGAAATCTAACACCAGCAAGCCGTTCTCTTTTAGCCCTCCAGCGAAGGTATTGAATGCTTTTTGATTGTCATTTTGATCATCGAAATAGCCAAAACTAGTGAAGAAATTAAAGATCGCATCATATTGATTTTCGAGAGGCAAAGGCTCCCGTAAGTCGTGTACAAAAAACAAAAGGTCTTCATTTTCAAACTCTTGAGCTGACTCAATATTCCCAGGGGATAAATCGAAGGCGTCCACGGTGAATCCCAATTGCGCTAAGGTAATGGCATGACGACCTTTCCCACAAGCCGCATCGAGAACGTGAGCTCCGGCAGTTAAATGCAGTTTTTGCTGAAGCGAGGCGATAAAATCTGCCGCTTCACTTTCGTCTCGCTGCGCATACAGAATGTGATAATAAGGGGAGTCAAACCAGGTACTAAACCACTCTTTAGATACCATTATTTGCGAATATTGACATTCGTTAAGAAATCTTGGTAGGCTAATGCGATCCCGTCTTTCAATTCGATTTTATGTTTCCAGCCCAAAGAATGTAATTTAGCTACATCCATTAATTTCCTAGGTGTTCCATCCGGACGCGATGTATCCCAATGAATGGTTCCTTCGAATCCAATAATTTGCTTGACCGTTTCGGCTAATTCCTTAATGGTTACATCGATCCCGGTCCCAATATTCACCAGTTCGGAATCGCTATATGTTTCCATTAAATAGACACAGGCTTCGGCTAAATCATCTGCGTGTAAAAATTCGCGCATCGGTAATCCTGTTCCCCCAAGTGTCATGGAAGTCTCTCCTCGTTCTTTAGCTTCATGAAACTTACGAATCATAGCAGGCAGCACGTGAGAATTTTCTAAATCATAATTATCATTCGGGCCATACAAATTTGTAGGCATCACGGAAATGAAATCACAGCCGTATTGTGCCCGATAAGCTTCGCACATTTTAATGCCGGCTATCTTCGCAATGGCATAAGGCTCATTCGTCTCTTCCAAGTATCCACTTAATAAATAAGACTCTTTTAAAGGCTGAGGGGCTAATTTAGGGTAAATACAAGACGATCCGAGGAATTGTAATTTTTTAACTTTATTCACAAAGGAGGCGTGAATGATATTGTTTTGGATAGCCAAATTCTCGTATAAAAAATCAGCGCGATAGGTGCTATTCGCTATAATTCCGCCTACTTTAGCGGCCGCTAAAAACACATAATCAGGTTTTTCGGTGACAAAGAAGGCTGCCACTTTTGCTTGGTCCCGTAAGTCTAATTCAGCTGAGGTCCTCAGCAACAAATTCGTATATCCTACACTTTGTAATTTTCGAACGATAGCGGAACCCACCATTCCGCGGTGTCCAGCTACATATATTTTTGCTTCTTTTTCCAATGTTGTAATGCAATAAGGCCTCAAAAAATCCTTACAAAAATACACAAAGTCTCTCAGGTAATAAGTTTAATTCGTAATTTTGGGAAAATTAAAAGTGCGCTTATAATGCCGACTCGTTTACCCCTTTTCTTTTTACTGTTTTGTTTGAGCCTTTTCGTTCAAGCACAGAATCGGGCTATTTCAACGTCCAAACCCCTCATAGATACCTCTGTTCACGAAAAAGGTTTATTAAGCGGTCGATTTACATCTGGATTAGAAGGTAAGGCGGCGGAAGCGAAAAAATTCAAAGAAGATAGTAAAGCTTTTATTGAGAGCTTGGGTGTGAAGGATTTGGGTAAAAAAATAGTCAAAACAGCAAAGAAAAAATTCCAGCCAAAAGACGAATACCTAGGCATCAAAACCGAACGCAAACTAGGCAACTATGGTAGCGGTGTTCGCATGACCGTCGAAGAAGTTAATGTAGTGAAATATGTGGAAGATGAAGCCCTAAGTCCTTATTCTCAGGATATTTTCATCTTTGACCCTTCTCAATCCCGTGTCGTTTCTATTCCTTTAAAGGACACGAAAAATGCTCAGATCTGCCACGGACCATTCAAGAAATATGTGAATCAAAAACTTATCGAGGAAGGTTTCTACTTCATGGGAGTAAAAGATGGACGCTGGGAAAACTATGGTCCTGAAAATGAATTAGAAAATAAGGTCTACTTTGAAAAAGGTTTTACAGCCGGGTCCATTATTCACTATTATGATGCCTCTAAAAAGAAAATTCAAGAGGTGATTCCTCGCTTTTATGGAAAAGTACGCGGCACCTATTATTCCTTTTATCCGAGTGGG
>CAMDSI010000078.1 GCA_945906915.1 Spirosoma fluviale
TTTAAGAACGAGGGAGATTTAAAGTTCTCGAATCAAGGCAAGGCTTGGGGTATTGAAGGACCCGGCTTCTCGAATGGTTCGGCTTATGGGGATTTAGATAATGACGGTGATTTAGATTTAGTGGTGAATAATGTCAATTCGCCTCTATCGGTTTATAAGAATAAGACGAATGAGAAATTGAAGAACCATTATTTGACGGTGCACTTGAAAGGGATGGATCGCAATTTAAATGGAATCGGAGCACGTGTAACGGTATATCAAAAAGGAGGTTTTAAAGTATTACAACAAATGCCTAACCGTGGTTTTCAGTCGTCGAGTGATCACCAGATGGTTTTTGGCTTAGGAGCGAATGGGGCGATTGATTCGGTGCAAGTTTTATGGCCAAATGATAAGATAGAGACGATTAAATCGGTTAAATCAGATCAGGTGATTACGCTGAAGCAAGAAAATGCAGCTGAAATCTTCCACTTCTTTGAAGTGAAACAAACGCCTATTTTTGCTGATATAACAGCAGGTATGTTGGATTATTTACACGTGGAAAGTAAGTTTAATGACTACGATCGGGATGTATTATTGAAACAAAAGTATTCTACGCAAGGACCTGCCCTAGCAGTGGGGGATGTGAATGGGGATGGTTTAGAGGATATTTATTTAGGTGGTGCTGCTGGTCAGATTAAGCATTTATTTATTCAGAAAGCTGGAGGAAAGTTTATAGACTCTCCGCAAGCTGATTTTAGCCTAGATCAAACGACAGAAAACACGGATGCAATCTTCTTCGATGCGGATAAGGATGGAGACCAGGATTTATTCGTAGTGACGGGAAGTAATGAGTTCGAAGAAAATGCACCCGAATTACATGATTTATTGTACCTAAATGATGGGAAAGGAAATCTGAAAAGGGATGTAAGGTTCCCGATGATTTATGAGAATGGATCGAGTGTTTCTGCGGCGGATTATGATAAAGATGGTGATATCGATCTTTTCGTGGGAACGCGGATGGTGAATGCGAAGTATGGCTTAAGCGCCCAAAGCAATTTATTCATCAACGACGGTACGGGTGGATTCAAGAATCAATCGAAGCGTTATATGCCACAGGTAACTGACTTAGGGATGGTAACCGATTCGGAATGGTCGGATGTGAATGGGGATGGATATCAAGATTTAGTGGTAACACAAGATTGGGGTCCAGTGGTTGTGTTTAAGAACGAAAGAGGTAGAAAATTAAGCAAGCAGGAGCCTGTGGCTGGATCTGAAGGTCTTTGGTCATGTATCAAGCCGGCGGACATTGATGGTGATGGAGATATGGATTTTGTGTTAGGGAATTTTGGCCTTAATTCAAAAATTAAAGCTTCAGCTGAGTCACCAGCCTACTTACACGTAGGGGATTTCGATAAGAATGGCTCGGTAGAACAACTGATATCCTGTGTGACGGAAGATGGGAATACCTATCCGATGGTTCTGAAAGGGGAGATGCAGCGCGCGCTTCCAATGATTAAAAAGAAATTCATTAAGTATAAGGATTACGCGAATAAAACCGTGGACGAACTGTTTACAGAAGAGCAACGCGTGGGAGCCACTATTCGTCAGATCACGACGACACAATCCTCCTTTATGATCAATGATGGTAAAGGAAACTTTAGTTTGCAAGTCTTGCCGTATCAAGCTCAATTCTCGCCTATTAAAGCGATCGAAACCGGGGATTTCAATAAGGATGGGAAGCTCGACATTTTATTAGCGGGTAATTTCTTCGATTCTCTTCCGGAATGGGGGCGCTTCGATGCGAATTACGGTCTATTATTAGAAGGCCAAGGCAAAGGTAAATTCGCAGTGAAATTATCTAAGCAAACTGGATTTAAGACAATCGGTCAAGTACGTAATATGGCCCTCGTTAAAGGAGGGAAGTCGACCTATGTAGTTTTGGCTAAAAACGATGACAAAGCCCAAGTATTTAAATTTTAAAACAATGCGTTATAATTATTTATTCCTTTTTCTTTTTTCGCTTGCTCTCTTTGCCTGCAATTCAGGCGATGATGTGGTGCTTTTTGAAAAATTAGATTCCGAAAATACACACATCGATTTTTCAAATAATATCACGGAGACCAAGGATTTCAACATCCTAGATTACCTCTATTTCTATAATGGTGGAGGCGTTTCTTCTGGTGACATCAACAATGACGGTTTAGTTGATTTATTCTTTGTATCGAATCAAGGTAAGAACAAATTATACCTGAATAAGGGTAATATGGAATTCGAAGATATTTCAGCGAAAGCGGGAATCGAAGGTTTCTCCGATTGGAAAACCGGGGTTACTATGGCTGACATCAATGCGGATGGCTTCTTGGATATGTACATTTGTGCTGTAGGAAATTACAAAGGTTTAGAAGGTTCTAATGAATTGTATATCAATAATGGAGACAACACCTTTACGGAGAAATCGAGTGAATTTGGTTTGGATTTCACGGGTTTTTCTACGCAGGCGGCTTTCTTCGATTACGATAAAGACGGCGATTTAGATTGCTATTTGTTAAATCACGCCGTGCACAATACGCGGTCGTATGATCGCGTGAATACGCGTTCGCTGAAAGATAATGAGGCGGGGGATTATTTGTACAGAAATGACAAGGGGCATTTTGTGGATATTTCTAAAGAATCCGGTATCTACCAAGCGGCGATGGGATATGGGCTAGGCATCTCTGTAGCGGATATTAATAACGATGGCTGGTTAGATATTTACGTGAGTAATGACTTCCACGAAGACGACTATTATTATATCAACCAAAAAGACGGAACATATAAAGAGGGAATTCGGGATCACTTTAAGCACTTGAGTCGTTTCTCGATGGGTTCTGATGTGGCTGATATAAATAATGATGGCTTCCAAGACGTGATGACGTTGGATATGTATCCGGATGACGAGAAGGTGGAAAAGTCGTCGGTGGGCGAGGATCCTTTGGATATTTACATGTACAAATTACAGTTCGGTTATTTCAATCAATATTCGAGAAATTGCCTTCAGTTGAATATGGGAGGTGAAAAATTCTCCGACATCGCCGCCTCTTCTGGAGTTGTCGCGACAGATTGGAGTTGGTCGACCTTGATGAATGATTATGATGGCGATGGAATCAAAGATATTTTTATCTCGAATGGTATTTTGCGCCGCCCGAATGACTTAGATTACTTGAAATTCATTATCGGGGATTCCTTGCATTACGGTGTGCCTACTTCGGAGAAATTGGATCAAGAAGCAATCGATTTAATGCCGGATGGTCGTGTACATAACTATATATTCAAAGGAGCAAAGGATTTGCGCTTTGAGGACAAATCAGTGAAATGGGGTTTCGAGGATAAAGGCGTTTCGAACGGCTCGACCTATGCGGATTTAGATAACGATGGGGACTTAGATTTAGTAACGAATAATTTGAACGAGAAGGCGAGTGTATACCAAAACAACAGCCGCCAATTGTTGAAGCATAATTTCGTCAAAGTCAAGTTCAAAGGCGATGGCGGAAATACGTTCGGTATTGGGGCAAAGGTCATCTTGAAAACGAAGGACGGTCAGCAATTACAGCAGATGATGCCGACGCGTGGATTTATGAGTTCGGTGGAGCCTATATTGCTTTTCGGAATAGGTGATTTGCAACAGGTGGAGGAGATGCTGGTGATTTGGGAGAATGAAAAAATGCAGATCGTTAAAAATCCTACCATCAACACAACGCTGACGATGGAGCAGAAAAATGCGACGGTTAACGTGAAAGATTATGTGTTCTCTGTACCTGTGAAGCCTCTATTTAAGGAAGTTACGGCAGGAATTAATGTACCTTATCAGCATCAGGAGAATATCTATTTCGATTTCAATCGAGAATTATTAATTCCATTCAAGGTGTCTATCGAAGGGCCAAAAATCGCCGTGGGCGACGTGAATGGAGATGGTTTAGAGGATGTGTATTTGAGTGGGGCTAAGTACCAGGCAGGACAATTATTAATTCAAAAAGTGGCAGGGTTTGTCGTTTCTAATCAACCTGTCTTTCAGGCGGATTCCTTGTATGAGGATGTAGATGCCTTATTCTTCGATGCGGATGGCGACAAGGACTTAGATCTTTATGTGGTAACTGGCGGAAACGAATTTTTTGATAAAATGCCGGAGCAATTTGATCGTCTGTATCTAAACGATGGGAAAGGTAATTTCACTCGATCTTTAAACGCGCTTCCTCCAATGTATGATAATAAATCGGTGGTTCGTCCTTGTGATATTGACCGCGATGGAGATATGGATTTGTTCGTGGGTGGTCGCGTGGTGGGTTATTCCTATGGGGCTTCGCCGCGGTCCTATTTATTAGTGAATGACGGGAAAGGTCACTTCGCGGATAAGACCGTAGCTCTTGCGCCAGAATTACGGGAGGCAGGGATGCTTACGGAGGCGGTTTGGGCAGATATAGATAAAGATGGAGATCAGGACTTAACGGTGGTGGGCGATTGGATGCCGATCAAAACCTTTGAGAATAATAAGGGCAAATTTAAATTAGTGGAGAATGGCCTCGAGGAGAAATCGGGATTCTGGTCGGGTATTACGGCAGCAGATTTTGACAAAGATGGGGATATCGATTTTATCGTAGGAAATCTAGGAACGAATACGAAATTGCGCAAAGAACTAGGTGGGCAATTACGGATGCAGATTAAGGACATTGATAAAAACGATATGAAAGAACACATCGTTGCCTACAGCCGCGGAGATGACTGGTTCCCAATCAACGGTAAAGACGAGATGGGAAAACAGATTCCAAGTGTCATCAATAAGAAATATACGGCCTATAATTTATTCGCTGGCAAAACGGTAGAAGAGATTTTTGGAGATAAAGAATTAGAGGGAGCCGTTGAAAAACGGGTGAACACCTTTGAATCTATGTACCTGGAAAATCAAGGAAATAAGACCTTCAAACTGGTGCCACTACCTTCAATGGCTCAGGTGTCTAAAATCATGGTCTTGCGTACGGAAGATGTGGATAAAGACGGAAATTTAGATGTGATTGTGGGAGGAAACTTTAATGGTGCGTCCATGTACCAGGCTCGCTATGACGCCTTTTTTGGCCTTATTTTAAAAGGAAATGGGAAAGGCGGATTTAAAACACTTATTCCCACGGACACGGGATTATTGCTAGAAGGGGATATTCGCGACATAAAGCAGGTGAAGACTACCGCAGGAATTTTGTACTTAGTAGCTCGTAATAACGATAAACTGCAGGTATTTAAGAAATTATAATATGCGGATTCTCCTAGTAATCGCCCTCTTCTCGGTATTCTCTTATGAGTTTCCGAGCTGCTCGAACAAGGCAGCTGAAGGGAAAGAACTAGCGAAAACCTATTGCGCGTCTTGCCATTTGCTTTCAGATCCCGCTTTGTTACCTAAAAATGTGTGGCAATACAGCACCCTTCCCTATATGGGAATCATGATGGGCGTGGACAAGGAGATCGGGATGCTGGAGAAACCACTTTCAGATTATACCATTTTAGGGCCTGGCTCACAAATGATTCCGGACGAAGTCTGGGAGAAAATAAAGGCCTATTATTTAGAGGAGGCACCTAAGACCTTAGAAATGCCGGCTTATACACCATTAGCTGCGCAAACTATTTTCGATGCAGAACCGATTGTCGCAACTTTACCAGGAACCACTTTGCCTAATATGACGGCCGTTCGAATTGATGCGCGTCGTCAACAAATTACGGCAGGGGATCAATCGAACCGGGTGATTTGGAAATGGGATGCTTCAGGTAAATTGCTTGAAACTAAAAAAGATCAAGATGCGCTAACAGATATTACATTACTGGGGTCTGAAACCTTGTATACTTTCATCGGAACGACGACCCAGGCGAATCCTGATGTGAATGGCTTTGTGAGTCAAGCCTCTACCGGCAAGAAATTATTGCAAGGATTGAATCGCCCTATTGGTTTAGTCTCGGCAAACTTAGACGGCGAAGGGGGTGATGAATTAATCAGTGCTGAATTTGGGTTTAAGGTGGGAGGAATGACCGTTTGGAAGCTTGAAAAAGGAGTATATAAAAAACAGGTGTTGAATCCACAGACTGGAGCTACTAAATCCATTATCCGTGATTTTACAGGTGATGGTAAACTCGATATTTTAGCCCTTTTTGCCCAAGGGGATGAGCGTATTTTATTGTATGTGAATGAGGGAGGATTGAAATTCAAGGAAAAAGCCTTGCTTCGTTTCCCCTCCATTTATGGATCGTCTTCTTTTGATGTGACGGATATTGATGGAGATAAAGACCTTGATATAGTTTATTCTGCCGGGGATAATGCAGATTTTACCACGGTATTAAAGCCTTACCATGGGGTTTATATCTTTGAGAATACGGGCGGCATGAAATTTAAACAAAAAGCTTTCTTCTCCCAAAACGGTGCCACGAAAGTGATGCCCGCAGACTTTGACGGAGATGGCGATGCTGACTTGATTTCGATCGCACTATTCCCGGACGTAGCAAAAAGGCCAGGCGAAGGAGCGATGTATTTTGAAAATAAAAAAGGAACATTTGTTCCAATGACTTTACCTATACAGCATTTAGGCCGCTGGTCTGTGATGGATATCGCGGATGTAGATGGTGACGGAGATTTAGATGTGGCGCTGGGATCCCATGCGGTAGCTAAATTCCCAGAAGGAGGGTTCGATCCTCAATGGAAGCAGGCAAAAGGACTGCTAATTTTACGTAATAAAACGAAATGAAAAAAGGCCTAAGGGTAATTCTATTATTGCTGCTTTGTGGCCCAATCGCGCTTGCCCAACGCAAGGGTTATGTCGTTTTCTCCGGAAAAATTTTTGATGTTGAAAACAAAGCGCCCATCGAAGGAGCTTCCGTCTTTTTCTCGGGTTCATCTGAGGGTGGAACGACGGATTCTCTAGGTGTATTTTCCGTAACAATTGCCGCTCGTAGCTACCAGGTAATCGCCAGGAGTTTAGGCTATAAATACAAGACCTTTCGATTAGATCTGACTAAAAATGCGCAAGCAACCATCGAACTAGAGCGCTCGGAACAACTATTAGGTGAGGTGGTTATCACCGCCGAAAAAGCAGATGCGAACGTGAATCGGGCGATGATGGGTGTGGAAAAAATGTCTTCGAAGACCTTGAAAAAATTGCCGACACTAATGGGGGAGGCCGATGTCATTCGCAGTATTTTATTGCTTCCCGGCGTTTCTACGGTGGGTGAAGGAGCCTCCGGATTTAATGTGCGGGGTGGTAATGTGGACCAAAACCTAGTCCTACTGGACGGCGTTCCCTTATTCAATACCTCCCATTTATTTGGATTTTTTACGGGATTTAATGCTGATATGGTGCAAGACCTGAGCTTGTATAAAGGCGGAATTCCGTCGATGTACGGCGGTCGTGCCTCATCGGTTTTGGATGTTCGTGTGAAGGAAGGCGATTTTGATAAATGGTCTATGCAGGGTGGCGTGGGCCCTATTTCATCCCGAATTTTAGTGGATGGTCCTCTTGTGAAAGGAAAGACGTCGTTAATCGTAGGAGCTCGTGGATCGATTTCAGATTTTTATATGAAGTATTTCCCTAATCCGAGTTTAGCGAAGAGCAAGGCGGATTTTTATGATGTGAACTTTAAGTTGACGCATCGTTTTGGGAAGAATCAGCGGATTTCTTTCTCCGGATATGCGAGTAATGATGGATTTAAATTTGCACAGGATACGCTGTACTCTTGGAATACGAAGACCTTAAGTTTTAAGCATAATGCGCTATTGAAAGGTGATTTATCCCATAATTTCACGGCCTTCTATAGCGATTATACCTATGGTATTGAGGGCCAAAAACAGGGCTTGGAATTCCTTTGGAAACCATCCATCATTCAAACCTCCCTTAAAGAAGAATTAAGTAAGGACCTCGGAAAATCGGGTCGCTTGGATTTTGGAGCAGAAGTTTCAGCCTTTAGTAATGATGCCGGCAGCTTTGTGCCTAATTCGAGTAGTTCTAAAATCGATAAATTCGCCATGTCTACGGAGTATACACGAGAAATGGCGGCCTATATGGGCCATAGTGTACCTATAGGAAAGAAATTTAATCTAGATTATGGTTTGCGTTACGCCTATTACCAATTACTAGGTCCTGGTGATTTCTATCAGTATAAGTTAGGAACCCCCAGAGAAATAAATATGATAACCGATACCCTAAATGCAACTTCGAATGACGTGGTAGCTAGCTATGGTGGATTCGAACCGCGTTTGTCTTTCGCCATTAAACTTGATACCAGCTTCTCGATAAAGATTGGCTTTAATCGTATGCAACAATTCCGCCATCTATTGTCAAATACGATGGCCGTTTCGCCTTCTGATATTTGGAAAAATTCGAATCAACAAATTCCACCTCAAGTCGCAGATCAATATTCCATCGGCTTCTTCAAAAATTTCACAAATGCGTCCAATGCGGTATTCGAAACGTCTGTTGAGATGTACTATAAGAACTTGAATAATGTAGTGGATTATGTGGATGGGGCGCAATTATATTTAAATCCGACGGTTGAAACGCAATTATTAGTGGGCAAAGGAATGGCTTATGGGGCCGAATTATTTCTGAAAAAATCACGAGGAAAACGACTGACTGGATGGATTTCCTATACCTATGCGCGTACTTTTAGGATGATTCAAGCGAACGAGAATCAGAAAGAAGCGAATTTTGGGATTCAATTTCCGGCGAATTTTGACACACCACATACCTTTAAATTTGTGTTAAATAACCGGTGGACTAACCGCA
>CAMDSI010000079.1 GCA_945906915.1 Spirosoma fluviale
GGTCACCCGGAGGGGAATCAGATAAGGAAGCTTCCACCCTTATTGGCAGATAAACCTCTAATTCACTAAATAAACGATGTTTTAACATGGCAAAAGAAATAGCTGGCTACGTAAAGCTTCAATGCAAAGGTGGCCAAGCCAATCCTTCACCACCCATCGGTCCTGCTTTAGGTTCGAAAGGATTAAATATCATGGAGTTCTGTAAGCAATTCAATGCGAGAACTCAAGATAAGAACGGCGTAGTATTGCCGGTCCTAATTACTTATTACGCAGACAAATCGTTTGATTTCGTTGTAAAAACACCTCCTGCACCGATTTTATTATTGGAAGCAGCGAAAGTTAAATCTGGTTCAGCTCAACCTAACTTGAAAAAGGTAGGTTCAGTATCTTGGGATCAAGTGCGAGTAATCGCCGAGACTAAAATGCCAGACTTAAACTGTTTTACAATCGAAGCAGCAATGAGTATGATTGCTGGAACGGCTAGATCAATGGGAATTACTGTTTCTGGTGATAAACCGTTCTGATTTAACCATCAGAAATAAACATTTTAATTAAAAGGTAATGGCAAAACTTACGAAGAAAATAAAGGAAGCCCTTTCAAAATACGATGCAACGCAAGCGTATTCGCTTGAAAAAGCAGCGGAGATTTTGAAAGAAATTTCTTATACAAAATTCGATGCCTCAGTGGATATAGATGTTCGCTTAGGAGTAGATCCCCGCAAAGCGGACCAAATGGTTCGTGGCGTGGTTGCCCTACCTCACGGAACCGGGAAAGACGTACGTGTACTAGTACTATGTACGCCCGATAAAGCAGAGGAGGCAAAAGCAGCCGGTGCTGATCACGTTGGATTAGATGATTACATTGCAAAAATCGAGAGCGGCTGGACCGATATCGACGTAATCATTACTATGCCGACTGTGATGGCAAAATTAGGCCGTTTGGGACGTGTTTTAGGACCTCGCGGTCTGATGCCTAATCCAAAGTCAGGTACTGTAACTTTGGAAGTAGGAAAAGCAGTAAACGAAGTAAAAGCTGGTAAAATTGACTTTAAAGTTGATAAAACTGGTATCATCCATACCTCTATTGGTAAGGTGTCCTTCGGAGCTGATAAAATTGTAGATAATGCTTTAGAAGTAATCAACATGTTGATTAAGTTAAAGCCGTCTTCTGCAAAGGGAACTTATGTTAAATCGATCAACTTATCATCAACGATGTCTCCGGGTATCATTATTGATAAGGGAACTGTAGCTGGATTGTAATCATGACAAGAGAAGAAAAAAATCAGATTATTGATGAGTTGAGCGAAAAGTTCGCGGCAACTCCGTACTTCTATATTGCAAGTACAGCCGGTTTAAATGTGGCCGAAGCAAATCAATTCCGTGGCTTATGTTACCAGAGAGGTGTTGAATACAAAATATTCAAAAACACGTTAATCTCTAAGGCATTAGCTAAAACCGGAACGGATTATTCCTCTTTAGATGCAGAAGTTTTGACAGGAATGTCTGGTATCATTTTCGCAACCGAAAATGCTAAAATACCTGCAAAATTGATCAAAGACTTCCGTAAGGAAGCTGGAAAAAACAAAATTGCATTCAAGGCTGCGTCTATCGAAGGTGGCATTTATATTGGTGAAGATCAATTAGTTGCCCTTGAGAACATCAAGTCTAAAAACGAGATGATTGGCGAAGTTATTGGCTTATTACAATCGCCTGCTAAAAATGTTATTTCAGCATTAGTAAGCGGTGAGAAGAAATTAGCTGGTATCGTGAAGACTTTGTCTGAGCGCCCTGCGTAATTATTAACAAGTTTTACCGGAGTGAAAACTCCAATAAATTATTAATTCATAACAATTAAATTTTCAAAAAATGGCAGATTTAAAAGCGTTCGCTGAACAATTAGTGAACTTAACTGTAAAAGAAGTAAATGAATTAGCTACTATCCTTAAGGATGAGTACGGTATCGAACCAGCTGCTGCTGGTGCTGTTATGGTTGCAGGTCCTGCAGCTGGTGGCGCTGACGGTGGTGAGGCTGCTGCTGAGAAATCATCTTTCGATGTAATCTTGAAGGCTTGTGGTCCTAACAAATTAGCTATCGTTAAATTAGTGAAAGACTTAACTGGTTTAGGTTTGAAAGAAGCTAAAGACGTAGTAGATGCTGCTCCTAAAGCAGTAAAAGAAGGTGTATCTAAGGACGAAGCTGAAGGTTTGAAGAAAACTTTAGAAGAAGCTGGTGCTGAAGTTGAATTGAAGTAATTCAACCTTACCTATCTAAGAAAAAAGGGAATGGCAACATTCCCTTTTTTTTGGTTAAAACCGTATCTTTGTCCTCTTATTTTTCCATTGATTTATGCACAATCTGATCAAAATGCTTCCTGATGCTATCGCAAATCAAATTGCGGCAGGTGAGGTAGTGCAGCGGCCAGCCTCTGTGGTGAAAGAATTAATGGAAAATTCCATTGACGCTGGGGCTAGTTTTGTCCAGCTGATTGTAAAAGAGGCCGGGAAAGTCAGTATTCAAGTCATCGATGATGGTGCAGGAATGTCACCGCAAGATGCGATGATGTGTTTTGAGCGACATGCCACGTCGAAAATTAATAAGGCCGAAGATCTGTTTGCTATTCGGACAATGGGATTTCGAGGTGAGGCTTTGGCCTCCATCGCCTCCGTATCCCAGGTTGAATTGAAAACGAAGCGAGAGGAGGATGAATTAGGTAGTTTATTGCGCATGGAAGCCTCGGTGCAGAAGGCGAATGAACAAGTTGCGACCCCTAAAGGAACCTCTATTCTCGTTAAAAACCTATTCTATAATATTCCAGCTCGTCGAAATTTCCTAAAGTCGAATCCCGTAGAAATGCGTCATATTTTAGACGAATTCCAACGCATTGCCTTATCCAATCCCCATATCAAGTTTTCGCTGGTTCAAAACGAACAAGAGACGTACGCGCTTCCGGTAGAAAAACTAGGAAAGCGAATTGTGGATTTATTTGGCAAAACGTATAGAGAACAATTAGCCGCCTGCGAGGAAAACACCAACTACGTGAGTATTAAAGGCTATGTAGGTCGTCCAGAATATTCGAAAAAGACGCGTGGAGAACAATTTTTCTTTGTCAATAATCGATTTATCAAGAGCTCTTATCTGCATCATGCGGTGATGAGTGCCTATGAACGATTAGTTCCGGAGGGGACATTCCCTTTCTATGTACTTTTTTTGACCTTAGATCCATCCCATATTGACATCAATGTACATCCGACTAAAACGGAGATCAAGTTTGATGATGAGCGGTCGATCTATGCCATTTTACAGGCAGCCATTCGGAAGACACTTAGCTTAAATCATTTGATTCCGTCTTTGGATTTTGATGCGAATGTCAATTTCCGAAATCCAAGCGGGGCGTCTGGCGCCATTCCTTCGTTTTCTGGGGCGAATTCCCCGCGTCCTGTTCAATATGCTTGGAAGAAACTTTACGAGGGCTTAAATGACAATATTGAGGCTTTTGAGAGGCAGTCAGTCGCAGATCCTGCCACTAATTTGTTTAATGAGACCTCGACGACGATTCAAAGCAAGGCAAATACTTGGACAGCAGCGGATAGTTTAGCGCACAGCAATTTCCAAGTCATTCAAATTCTGAACAAATATTTAGTCGTGACTCTTTCGGGAGGTATGCTGCTGATAGATCAGAAAAAAGCCTATCAACGTATTTTGTTTGATCAGTTTTCGGAGAATTTGGTGAAGAAAAATGGAGTATCGCAGCAATTATTGTTTCCGCAAATCCTCCGCATCAATCCGGCCGACTCCGTTCTTTTAGAAGAAATTTTAGTCGACATTACCGATTTAGGCTTTGCCCTAACGAAGGATTTGGAGGAAAATTATTGGATTCAAGGTGTTCCTGCAGGAATAGGTGAGGAAGATGGACAAAATTTATTAGAGGGTATATTAGAACAAGTGAAGAATGAAGCAACGGATTTAGGCCAAAACCACTCCGAAAAAATCGCCCGAATTCTCGCGAATCGTGCCGCTATTCGCTTCCAATCGAAGAAACTCATTTCCGAAGAAATGTCTGGCTTAGTGGAACAATTGTTTGCGAGTAGCAATCCCTCTTATTCTCCAAATGGAGAACTCATCAGCCGTTCATTAAACGAAGCTGAAATCGGTCAATTAATTGGCTAATTCTTTGGCACGATCCTTCGCCGCAATGATCCCTTTTTGCAAACCTTCAGCGACTAAGTTTTCTTGAAAAATCTTTAATGCTGCTTCCGTTGTACCCCCTTTAGAGGCAACCGCTTGAATTAATTCATCCAAAGTCTTATCGCTGGTCTGCATTAAATGATAGGAACCTAGCATCGTCTGCTTAACTAAAAGAGACGCCATCGCGGGCTCAAAGCCCATTTGAACTCCGGCATCAATCATGGCCTTAATCAGGTAGAAGAAATAAGCCGGACCGCTTCCGCTCAAACCCGTAACCGCATCTAATAAACTCTCCTCCTCTAAGAATACCGCTCGACCGGTAGAATTGATTAAATTCTCCACCTTGCGAATATCCGACATTCCTACCTCAGCAGCTGCAGCGAAAGCCGTCATTCCCATCCCTAAAAGCGCCGGGGTATTTGGCATGGCGCGAACCACTAAATCATGGGATAAACTTGACTGAATATTCGCAATCGGAATACCTGCCATAATGGATAGTACGATTTGGCTGGGTTGAATAAAACGGGCTAACTCGGCTGAGACTGACGGATAATCCTGTGGTTTCACAGAAAGTATAATCAAATCAGCTGCAGCCACCTTTTCAGAGATGGTATCGACCACAATCCCCGACTTTTGCTCCTGTAAAATATCGCCACGTTCTTTATTCTTTTCGATCAAGATTAGCTCCTCCTTCGCGACTAGATTGTATTGAATGAAGGAATTAGCGAAAGCCATCCCCATATTTCCACAACCGATTATGGCTATTTTCATCTTATTTATCTTTAAATAATTGGGCCAAATATTGGTCTAAAGCTGCCCCTCTTAAACCTTTGGCAATAACTCGTCCCTCTCTATCCAACAGAAAAGTCTGCGGAATCGAATTCACCTGATAAGCCTGAGCACCGGCAGAACTCCAATATTTTAAATCCGACACGTGTTTCCAAACTAATTTATCTGTCTCAATCGCCTTTAACCAGGCAGCCCGATCTTGATCTAAACTCACCCCAAAAATCTCAAACCCTTTATCTTTATACGCCGCATACGTCTTCACCACATTGGGGTTTTCTCTTCGACAAGGGCCACACCAACTCGCCCAAAAATCAATCAACACATATTTTCCTCGAAGTGAACTCAAAGCCAAATTAGGCCCCTCAGGAGTAGCCAAATTAATCTCAGGAGCTAACGCTCCCTCAAAAACACCCTGCTGTAAACGTTGCAGGTTGTTGACGAATTGCTGCACCTGTGGATGAGCAGGTCTTGCCTTACCCAAGCGATCCGCGATTTCGGTTAACAAAGCCATTTCCTTTTCAGCTGGCAAGAAATTAGTCGCCCAAAGCGCCACTAAATTACTTCCCATGAGCGGAATCATCTGCTTTATCTTCGCCGTACTCGCCGCTTGAGCCTGAGTAAATGCTGCCTGAATTCGTTTTTCTTGTTTCTGATCGACTTGAATCTCTTGATTCCATTTCCGGACTTTTACTTCCATTTCCTTCGAAATAGCCATCAGCTCCAGCATATATTTCACATTGGGATAATCGCCCTTCATCGTGAAATTTCCTTTACCCTCTTCGTCATTTACTCCATCCGCCACGATATCAATCGTCTCCCCACCTTCTAAAATGACCAACACTTTTTGTGGCTTAGGCGTGTCAAAGAAATTCACTAAATAGAACGCTCCTTGATCCTTTACCTGACCCTTAAAACTGACTTTATTCTGAGCAGATGGCGCAGCTGAGTCGATTTTAACACTCTTTCCTAGTTCATTAATGTATTCTAAATAGATCTTTTTCCCGGGAACGACGGTCTTAGCCTGAATACGTAACTCAAAGTTTTGAGCCTGTACCACTGTCGCTAATAACAAGATAAATCCGACTATTTTCATTTAGACTTTCGCTAATTCTTCTGACATTAATTGATTCACGCGCTTCGGATCGGCCGTTCCTCTTGATTTCTTCATCACTTCGCCAATAAACAAGGCGATCAATCCTTTTTTACCTTTTTGGTACTCTTTTACCTTATCAGGATATGCCGCAATGGCCTCCTGAACCCATTTTGTCAATTCATCCCCTGATTGCGCATGTAACCAACCCTGCTCCTCAACAATTTTTTCTGCTGATTTATCTGGGTTTTCGATGGCCAAAGGGAATAATTGATGAGCTGCTAAATTATGTGTTAAGGTACCTTTTTCTACTAATTCTACTATTTCTGCCAAAGCCTTAGGACTTAATTCAAAGTCCGTAATCGACTGATTTTTATCGTTCAAATGAGACTTTACTGGCCCCATCAACCAATTAGAAATGGATTTATATGCCTTCGAATGTTGCGCGGCTTCCTCAAAATACAGAGCCATCTCCCGCGTATCGGCTAAGAAATGAGCATCATAAGCAGGTAAATGATAGTTCTTTATTAATTTTTGCTCCTGTTCCCAAGGCAAAAGTGGCATCGTTGCTTTTATTTCATTTAACCAAGACACTGATATTTCTACAGGGGCTAAATCCGGTTCAGGAAAATACCGGTAATCATTCATGGTCTCTTTCACCCGCATTGAATGGGTAGTTCCTGCATGAGCGTCAAACGTTCTAGTCTCTTGAATGAGGGATCCTCCTTCGTTGAGGACCTTTGTTTGGCGTATAATTTCATACTCAATCGCACGCTGAATATTGCGAAGGGAGTTCATATTTTTAATCTCTACTTTCGTTCCCAACGTAGTCGTCCCCACCGGTCGGATAGACACATTTACGTCTGCGCGCAGAGAACCTTCTTCCATATTTCCATCACAAATCCCCAAATACCGGACTAATTTTCGTACCTCTGAAACTAAGGCAAAAGCCTCTTCAGAGGAATGAATGGATGGCTCAGTGACCATTTCAATCAATGGCGTGCCAGCACGATTATAGTCCAAAAAGCTATATGGATTATCTCCCTCGTGCAACGATTTCCCCGCATCCTCTTCTAGGTGAATATGATGAAATTCCATCCGTTTATCCCCTTCCTTCAAATGAACTAAAATGGCTCCACCCATACAGATAGGTGTTTTATCTTGGGTAATTTGATAGCCCTTAGGGAGGTCAGGATAAAAATAATTCTTCCGGTCAAAATACTGTTTAGGCGAAATTTTAGATCCAATCGCCAAACCCATTTTAATAGCATATTCCACCACCTTCTTATTCAATTTAGGAAGTGTACCCGGATGACCTAATGAAATAGGGGAAATTAAGGTATTAGCCTCCTGTCCAAAAAGTACGGGGTCGCTCGCGAATATCTTCGAATTCGTCTGCAATTGCGCGTGAATTTCAAGGCCAATAACGGGTTGATAGGAAATGCTCACTGAAAATTATTTATAATCCTGAAAGGATATAAAGATACAAAAATCCCGCGTTTAAAGATATAAACTACTGATTTTTGCAGGTACAGGCCACTTTATGCTTATAATTAAACCAATAAGCCAGTGTAATAAAAATCCCCAGCGAAAGGCCAAAAATCCATTCAATCGATTTCATTCCCACAAGCGTATCCACCAATTTAATCAGTATACCAAAACCTAAAAAATACAAAGGCATCGGCTTGTGGTGTTTAAGGTAGTCTTGCCACAATAAAAGAAGAGCCAATCCGAAACTAATCAATACTAAGATCCACTCAATAGTAGGACTAAAAGCAAAAGAACTGGCTAAATAAGGAGCTGCAAAAAGGACAAAAGGAAGCGTTAAACAATGTATAGCGCACAAAAGCGAGAAGAAAACCCCTAACTTTTCAGCTGGCAACAATTGCTTATATTTACTTTTAGACATTTGGCTAATTATTTAATGACTACCGGAAAACTCAAATCCAAATCAGTTGACCCCGCAGTCTCATCCCCCGTTTTTACAATTTTCCCATTCAAAGGAGGTTGGTGCTTTAACATAACCTGCAAAATCCCTGAACCAGGAACATATTGCGTCTTAGCATTGAACTTCAAACCAATAGGCAAAGCTTTCTTATCCGAATCCGTAATTTGGATGGCTAATAAAGAGGCTGGATTAGGCTTATAGACAAATAGATGCACATCGCCTTCTTCCTCTATATCCCCTGTTATATCTTTTAGAGTACCCTTGGATTCATCCGCTACATAAATTTTTACCGTGTAATCCGTATTGCGAACTAATTTCAAAGTATCAAAAGACTCCGGTTTAGTACGGGAATCCCCATCCAAATCACGAAATTTAAATGAGCGAGAAACATTCGCAGGATCCGTAAAAACGAGCTCAACAGAGGTAATTAGCTCATTATCATCAGTAGGCATAACCTCAGGCTCCTTTTTACAGGAAAATAAAGTCAAAATAAAGAGAAGTGCGACTACGTGTTTCATATCTTTTGCAATAGTGTTGCAAATATATATAACTAAGAGCAAAGTTCAAAGGAAATTCAGTAGGCAGTAGTCAGTAGGCAGTAGTCAGTAGACAGTAGTCAGTAGACAGTCCGAAGGGAATTAGTCCGAAGTCGATAGGCAAAGTTCAACGAGCAAAGTGCAAAGTGCGCGGGCAAATATTTCAGCAATGAATAAAAAACGAGGCGGAAGCCTCTTTTTTATGCCGTATCTCT
>CAMDSI010000080.1 GCA_945906915.1 Spirosoma fluviale
ACTTCTGGATGATTCGCTAGACCTAAATAGTTGTTTAGAGACCAGTTTAACATTTCTTTACCCATGAAAGTCATTCGAGGACCTAATTCTCCTGTTAACTTTGGGAATGAAAAATAATGATGGGAATAATGTGCATGTGCACCAATGGGCCCCATGTTATTAGCTACCTTCTCGAAAATATCCACTGTTAGTATACGTTTTGATTAAAAAATCTTTAAATAATCACAAAGTTAAATTATATTTTTATTAACGCAATGTTCAAAAATCATCCGATTCTATTAATTTGTCATTTCATTTCAACTCGAACTAAAAATGTATAAGTTTTTTCTCCTTTTCATTCTCCCATTTTTTATTTTAGCCCAAACCACTAGCAAGCCTTTAATAGAGGGTAAGCAAGGCATGGTTGTTTCTACACATCCAGTAGCATCAGATATAGGCTTAGCGATATTGAAAAAAGGGGGAAATGCTATTGATGCAGCGGTAGCAGTTAATTTTGCTTTAGCTGTTTGTCATCCTTCAGCTGGAAATATTGGTGGAGGGGGATTTTTAGTCTATCGAGATAAATCAGGAAATGTAAAGGCTTTGGATTATCGGGAAAAAGCGCCATCGGCAGCTAATAGAGACATGTATCTAGATGCTGAAGGTAAAATTATTCCAGGTAAAAGTATGACCGGTATTTTTTCAGTAGGTGTGCCAGGGACGGTTGCTGGGATGCATGAAATGCATGATAAACTAGGAAAATTACCTTGGAAGGTGCTTTTGCAACCTGCTGTGGAATTAGCCACTAAGGGATTATTGCTAACTGATAGGGAAGCTAGAGGGTTGAATCGACAAAGAGTAGAATTTCTAAAAGAAAATCTAGGTAAGACCTATTTATTATCAGAAGAAGGAAAAGAATGGAAAGCCGGTGACCTTATAGTGCAAGCCGATTTAGCAGCTAGTTTGGAACGTATCGCACGCAAAAAATCATCCGGTTTTTATAGAGGCCAAACAGCAAGCTTGATTGTTAAGGAGATGAAAGGCAAGAATGGCTTGATCACTAAAAAGGATTTGAAGAATTACCAGGCTATTTGGCGTACACCTATTAAAAGTCAATACAAGAATTACCAGATCATAGGCATGCCTCCTCCAAGTAGTGGCGGAGTAGCTCTTGCTCAATTATTGCAGATGGTGGCGCCCTATACCTTTAAAAAATGGGGACCTAGTTCGGATTCTACCATTCAGGTGATGGTGGAAGCAGAAAGACGCGTGTATGCCGATCGATCTAACTGGTTAGGTGATCCTGATTTTGTGAAAGTTCCGGTGAATGAATTAATTGATTCCATGTATACATCTTCACGCATGGGTCAAATGAATTTTAACCAAGCGACGAAAAGTTCTGATATTCTAGCGGGAGTTTTTCCGGGTTATGAAAGTCCAGAGACTACTCATTATAGCATTGTAGATGGGGAGGGGAATGCTGTTTCTATCACCACCACGTTGAATAATTCATACGGAAGTAAGGTTTTTGTAGGAGGGGCCGGTTTTCTGTTAAATGATGAGATGGACGATTTTTCGGCCAAAGCAGGTTCTCCCAATCTCTATGGTTTAATCGGTTCGAAGGCGAATGAAATCCAACCGAACAAACGGATGCTTTCTAGCATGACCCCCACCATTGTGGAAGAAAATGGACAATTAAAGATGGTCGTGGGAACCCCTGGTGGTGCAACTATTATTACGAGTGTATTCCAAGTAGTCTTAAATACCCTCGAAATGGGGATGAATATGCAGCAAGCCGTAGAATATCCCCGTTTTCACCATCAATGGATGCCGGATAAAATCACAGCTGAACCAGCGCGTTTTTCAGAGGATCAGCAAGGCCGCTTAAAAGCAAAAGGCTATACTATTTCTCCGGTTTCGGCGATCGGACTGGTGGAAGGAATTTTAGTATTACCCAATGGGAGCCTGCAAGGAGGCGCTGATTCCCGTGGCGATGATAAGGTATCTGCTTATTGAAATAAGGAGGCAACAAAATAGGCAGCTGCCCCTGCTGCAGCACCTATGAACGTTACTTTAAGAGATCCTATGATGGGGTTTTGGCCTGTTACCTTACTTTTAAAATAGCCAAAAATAAGTAAAGCTAAAATGGTTACTTCAGCTGAATATAGTAGTCCCTGTTCTGGTTTTTCTACATAAAAATAGGGTAGAAGAGGAATGAAACCCCCTACTATATAGGAAAGTCCGATAGTTAAGGCGGAATTTCGCGCACGATTGGGATTAGGTCTTTCTAGGCCTAATTCAAAGCGCATCATGAAGTCTACCCACTTATCCTTATCTTTTGAAATACATTCTACTACGATTTCCTGCGCTTCAGGACTTAAACCGTAATTTTCAAATACGTCCCTTATTTCTTGCTTTTCTCTTTCCGGTACCCGTTCCACTTCTTCGTATTCCCGTTTCAATTCTGACTCGTAGTGTTCTTGCTCTGTTTGGCCAGCTAAAAAACCTCCTAAACCCATGGCAATGGATCCAGCTACAATTTCAGCAATACCTGCAGTCGTTACAATATTTGCGGATGCAACTGCGCCAGAAAGACCCGCTGCTAAGGCAAAAGGTACAGTTAGGCCATCAGACATACCGATTACGATGTCTGTAATGAAATCAGAACTTTTTAAATGTTGTTCGTGTAAATGATGATCGTGTGTATTCATAAATTATCGGATGCCGTGCATCATTCTTTTTAATGGACCATTCGCAAGGCCAAACAAAATAACAGAGGCAATACCCGCCATTATGACAAATAGGAGGAAGAAATCATAGAGATTTTTGATCTCATAGCCTATGAAACTAGGGAAAACCGTTTGGCCTACTACTGCAGTTGCGGGTGGTAATAACGCTCCCAGAGTTCCCGCTAAGGCATATCCCGCCGCGTTAGCTAAAAACCAAACCCCCATCAATAAGGAGGAGAATCGCTTCGGAGCTAATTTTGCAACAAGTGATAATCCGATCGGCGACAAACTTAGTTCTCCCATCGTATGGAATAAATACATGATGAATAACCAAATCACGCCTAATTTGTCCGACCCTAAATCTTTCACTTTCATTGCGATGATTAAATACCCAATCGCTAAAAGTAATAATCCGATAGCTTGTTTGCCTGGTGAATTAGGTTCGATTCCCTTTTTCGATAAGCGAATCCAAAGCCAGGAAAAAGGAAAAGCTAAAATGATAATAAAAAAGGAATTGGCGTTTTGGACAGAACTAGGAGGTAATTGAATCCCAAAGAAATTCAAATCCGTCTGCTGATCTGCGATAAAAGTTAACGATGATCCAGCCTGCTCATAAGCTGCCCAAAAGAAAATAACAAAGAAGGCCACAAAATACATGACCCAAATTCGATCTCTTTCTACTTTAGTCAAAGTCTTATCTCTCAAAATCAGGAAGGCTAGACTAACACCTGATGAATAAATGATGGGATAAATCCAGTCTTTAATTGGATTAGCGACCTCTGTGATGAATAAATAATGAAAGCCGATAATTAAGCCAATAAATAAGGCACTCGATATAACAATGGATTGGGTGGAGAATTCTGCTTTTTCCGTTTCAGAGCCCTCTTTTTTTATTTCACTGAACGTAGGAGCTAAACCTATTCCACTTCCATCAGGAGCTTTTAAAAATACACCTTTTAAAAGGGCAAACAAAATTGTACCGATCATCATGGCTGCTCCTGCAGCTAAAAAGCCCCATTTGAAAGCTTCAATTACTCGAACACCATCCACTTTTACATCACCTAACCACGGACAAACGAGCATTCCCAGCATCGCACCCGTATTTATTCCCATATAGAAGATAGTGAAAGCTGCGTCTAAACGATTATCCCCTTTAGCATATAATTGTCCTACCATGGAAGAAATGTTAGGCTTAAAGAATCCATTTCCGAGGATCAAGAAAAGTAATCCCCCCCACATTAAATTAGTCGCTAAGTGGACATCTGTAGTAAAAGTGCTCGCTGATGAGAATAATAATAATTGTCCGATTGCCATGGCAAATCCACCACCTATGATACTGTTTCGATTTCCGATATAGCGATCTGAAACGTAGCCCCCTAACATGGGAGTTAAATAGCTCAGGCCTAAAAATCCTCCGTAAAGGATGGCTGCTTCATCTTGTTTGAACGAAAGGGCGCTGACTAAAAATAGCGATAAAATCGCACGCATTCCATAAAAGTTGAAGCGCTCCCACATTTCAGTGGAATAAAGAAAATAAAGTCCTTTAGGATGGGAAGTACTATTTGATGTCATATAGGTTTGATGAAATATTGATGACAAGATACAAGAATGTAATTTAATTTCGAGATAGATGTGAAACCTTTTTTGTAATATTGTTAATTCATTTCGTTAAATATCCTATGGGCAAAACAATCGCAATTGCAAATCAAAAGGGGGGAGTAGGGAAAACAACTACAGCCATTAATTTAGCTGCCAGTCTAGCTGCTTTTGAGTTTAAAACCTTATTGATTGATGCGGATCCACAGGCTAATTCAACCTCAGGTTTAGGTTTTAATCCGAAAGAGGTGAAAAATAGTATTTACGAATGTATGGTGGGGCTTTCTAGTGTACAAGAAAGCATTTTGCCTACTGAAGTTCCCTTTTTAGATATTATTCCTTCTCACATCGATTTAGTAGGTGCGGAAATTGAGATGATTAATCTGAATAACAGGGAGCGCAAAATGAAAGATGCATTAGTAGCGGTGAAGGATTCATATGATTTTATCATCATGGACTGTTCCCCCTCTTTGGGATTAATTACTATCAATAGCCTTACGGCAGCTGATTCAGTAATTATTCCGGTGCAATGTGAATATTATGCCTTAGAAGGTTTGGGTAAATTATTGAACACGATTAAGATTATTCAATCGCGTTTGAATACCTCTCTTGTGATAGAAGGAATTTTATTAACCATGTATGATATGCGATTGCGCTTATCGAATCAAGTGGTGAATGAGGTGAATACTCACTTTAAAAATATGGTTTTTGAGACGATTATTCCTCGTAATATTCGACTTTCAGAATCGCCTAGTTTCGGAGTTCCTGCCATCTTACATGATGCAGATAGTAAAGGGGCGATTAGTTATTTAAATTTAGCGAAGGAAATCATTCGTAAAAATGGTTTACTGGTGACTATCTAGGTAAAGATATATGAGTGCAAAGCAAGAAAGTTCTAAGAAAAGAACAGGTTTAGGTAGAGGTTTAGGGGCCTTATTAGAGGATTCTGATGGTGGTGGCTTACAATCTCGTCATCCAAGTGATTTCGCAGGAAGTCTGGAAGGAGTGAACCTGATGGATGAAATTGCTTTGGACTTAATTGAAACAAATCCATTTCAACCTAGGGAATATTTTGCGCCAGAAGCATTAGAAGAATTAGCAGAATCCATTCGTGTTCAAGGTATCATTCAGCCCATCACGGTACGTCGTATTTCTGCCAAAAAATACCAAATAATTTCAGGGGAACGTCGTTTCCAAGCTACTAGAATGGCTGGATTGAAGACAATTCCTTCCTTTGTCCGAACGGCAGATGATCAGCAGATGATCGAGATGGCGTTAATCGAAAATATTCAACGTGAAAATCTGAATGCCATCGAAATAGCCCTTTCCTATAAGCGATTGATGGAAGAATGCGATTTGAAACAAGAGGATTTAGGAGCAAGAGTGGGTAAAAATCGTTCGACTGTGACGAATTATATGCGTTTGCTTAAATTGCCACCGCACATTCAAGTGGCTATTCGGGATAATAAATTGTCGATGGGACACGCGCGTTGTTTGGTGTCTTTAGAGGATACGGCATTGCAAAATTCCTTGTTCCTAAAAGCCATGGCCGAAGATTGGTCTGTTCGGCGATTAGAAGATGCGGTGCGTCAATCAGGTAATATGGATGCCCCTACTGCTGGAGCGGGCACTGTTAAGATTTCTGCCCAAGAGCTACAAGCTTGGCAAGCGTCCTTGAAATCATTTTTTAAAGCACCTGTTGCCTTGAAAATAAATGAAAAAGGGGAAGGGGAGATCAAATTAAGTTTTAAATCGAAGGAAGAGTTATTAACAATTCTTAACAAAGTTCAATAATGTACTTTCGGTACTTGCTTTTAGTTTTGTTACTGCCATTTAGCTTATCCTCTATGGATTTGAAGGATAGTTTAGCTATTAAGCCCGTAATTAAGCCTGTAGTTAAACCTTACAAAATTATTCCACGGAAAGCGACTTTGAAATCATTGATGATTCCCGGTTGGGGGCAATTGTATAATCGGCAGTATTGGAAGTTGCCTTTAGTTGCCGGTGCTTTTGTCTCTTTAGGGATGATCGCTAACTGGAATGATGTACGTTATACGAAATATAGAGATTTTTATTACCAAGTTTCTACACATCCGGATGACCCCAAGTATGTCCCTCCTACCACAGTGGCGGTACCTTATGAGGATGGGACGATACGTGATTTAGATGTGAATCAATTAAAGCGTTTAACAGATGGTTATCGCAGAAATAGAGACTATACCTTTATTGGAATGGTTTTAGCATGGACGCTTAATGTAGTAGATGCGAATGTGAGTGCTCATTTGAAAACTTTTGATGTCTCAGATGATATTAGCCTTAAAGTGAAACCGACACTAGATTACCAGCCTTTTTCCCAAAGTTTGGTATCCGGCCTCACCTTATCATTTAATTTTAAATAAAGATGAAGATTGTATTAATCGGTTATGGTAAAATGGGCAAAGAGATCGAGCGTCTATCGCTGGAACGTGGTCATCAAATTGTAGCGAAAATAGATGTGGATAATCAAGCTGATTTAGCTGCTTTATCTTCTGCTGAGGTAGATGTAGCCATTGAATTTTCTAATCCTGCATCCGCCTATGCGAACATCTTGACTTGCATAAACAAACAAATTCCAGTCGTTTGCGGGACCACGGGTTGGTTAGAAAAGAAAGCAGAGATTGAAGCTTTGACTAAAGAAAAGCAATCTACCTTCTTTTATGCGTCTAATTATTCGATCGGCGTGAATTTGTTTTTCCGTTTGAATAAGATGCTTGCACAATTGATGTCTCCGCATAAAGAGTATGATATTTATACGAACGAGATTCATCATACAGAAAAGAAGGATTCACCTAGTGGAACAGCCATTACGATTGCTGAAGGTATTATTGAAGTGAACGACTCAAAAGATAAATGGGTGAATAATGAGATAGCAGCGGCGAATGAAGTAGCGATTTGGTCGCAACGGGAGTCAGTTATCCCAGGCACTCATACAGTTAAATATATTTCCAAAGTAGATCAGATCGAAATCACTCACGAGGCATTCAGTCGCGAAGGTTTTGCCTTAGGAGCTGTGATTGCTGCGGAGTGGATTAAAGATAAAAAAGGAGTCCTGGGTATGGACGATATGTTAAAATAAGATGAAGGAAACGAAAGAAACACCTAAAAAACAAAAATCAGCCTTTAGAGAATGGTTAGATTCAGTCGCATTTGCTGTAGTGGCTGCCACCTTAATTCGCTTTTTTGTTTTCGAAGCCTACACCATTCCGACTCCTTCGATGGAAAGTTCGTTAATGGTAGGCGATTTTTTATTTGTAAGTAAATTACATTATGGGGTTCGAACGCCTAAAACTCCACTACAATTACCCTTGACGCATCAAAAGATTTGGTTTACCGATATTCCATCCTATTTGCGTTGGTTAAATTTACCCATTTATCGCCTTCCTGGTTTCTCCTCCGTAAAACAAGGGGATGCCGTAGTATTTAATGTACCTAATTTTGAGGAGGATGGTGACGCACCGGTTGATTTACGCACCTTTTATGTGAAGCGTTGCGTGGCAACTCCAGGGGATGTCTTTGAGGTGCGCGATCAGCAAGTGGTTGTTAATGGAAAGGCGATGGAAAATCCGGTTCGGATGCAGCATCCCATTTTTATGAAGACGAAGGAGAATTTAGAGGAGAAATTTTTCGAGGAATATGGTATACGTAATTCGCCAGATGCGAGTTATGATTCAGCCGACTGGTTGCCTTTAGCGGAGCCAGATTCGCAAAATGTACTTTGGGGCTATAAAATGAATACCTCTAAAGCAATGATGGAAGAAATTCAAGCCTTACCATTCAAGAAATCATTCGATACTAATTTATTTAAGGATCCTAAAGGGGTGACATTTATTGATATTTTCCCTCATGATACCACTTTATTTAAATGGAATCGTGATTTCTACGGTCCTTTGAAGGTTCCTGCTAAAGGCTTAACCGTTCCATTGACGAAAGAAAATGTCGCGATTTATGGGGAGACTATTCAGAAATACGAAGGGAATAAGGATGTTAAGATTTCTGCTTACCAAATATCAATAGAAGGCAAGGCAATTACGTCATATACCTTCAAACAAGATTATTACTTTATGATGGGTGATAATCGCCATAATTCAGCTGATTCTCGATTCTGGGGCTTTGTTCCGTCAGATCACATCGTAGGAAAGGCATTCTTTGTTTGGATGTCGATAGACCCTAATAAGAGTCTATTCTCTTGGAACAAGATTCGATGGAATCGGCTTTTTAGATTAGTAGACTAAAAAAAAGGCAGCTCACGAGCTGCCTTTTTTATTAAAGTACTTTAAGTACGAATCCCTTCAAGTAATTACTCTCGGGATGAAATAAGTTAATCGGGTGATCAGGGGATTGTGTCATTTGGTGTATCACCTGGATTTCTCTTCCTACAGCTATTCCTGCCGCTAC
>CAMDSI010000081.1 GCA_945906915.1 Spirosoma fluviale
GTTTCTCACGATCGTCACTTCTTGGATAATGTGTGTACGCACATCGCTGACCTTGATTTTAGCAAAATCCAATTATATGGTGGTACCTATACTTTCTGGTACGAATCATCTCAATTAGCTGCTCGTCAACGAACAGATCAAAACAAAAAGACGGATGAAAAACGGAAGGAATTAGAAGAATTTATCCGTCGATTCTCAGCTAACGTAGCGAAGTCAAAACAAGCGACTTCACGCCAGAAAATGTTAGATAAATTGCAAGTGGACGATATTAAGCCATCGTCTCGTAAATATCCTTTCATTAATTTTAAACCGGAGAGAGAGGCGGGTGATCAGTTATTAAGTGTGGATAAATTATCCGCTAAAACAGCTGATGGAGTTCCTTTATTTACTAATCTTTCCTTCTCTATCAATAAAGGCGATAAAATAGCTTTATTAGCCAAGGAATCTTTAGCCATTACAGCTTTATTAGATATTCTAGCTGGAGAAAATACGAACTATACAGGTGAATTTAAATGGGGGGTTACTACTACTCAGACCTATTTGCCTAACGATAATGCGAAGTATTTTGAAGATGATTCCATGAATTTAGTGGATTGGTTACGTCAATATTCGGTGGAAAAGGATGAAAGTTTCATTCGTGGCTTCCTAGGACGTATGCTATTCTCTGGTGATGAGGCATTGAAAAAATGTACGGTAATCTCAGGAGGGGAAAAACAACGTTGTATGTTCTCACGTATGATGTTATCGGGAGCGAATGTGTTACTTTTCGATGAGCCTACAAATCACTTGGATTTAGAATCTATCACTGCGTTGAATAATGGCATGATCGAATTCCCAGGAACCATGTTGTTTACGTGTCATGATCACCAATTGACAGACACAGTGGCTAACAGAGTGATTGAAATCGGTTCTAAGGGACAAATAGATAAATTAATGACCTACGATGAATTCATCACTGATCCAGCGGTAAAAGCACAACGCGCCGCACTATAAAAAAGAATAATAAAAAAGGCCAGCATCTCTGCTGGCCTTTTTTTATTCAATCCATATCAATTATAAGATAAATCGGGTCGATAAGAAGTTCGATTGTTGATTTTCTACAATCGCATTGACGATATCTTTATTCGATTGTGTTGCTTTCGTGGCAACGACCGTACGAATCGAGAAGGAGCGCAAAGCGGCAGTGACGGATAAAGTTCCCTCTGCAGAGTCCTTACGTCCTGTGAAGGGGAATGAATCCGGTCCACGCTGACATTGTGCGTTAATATTCACTCGAGAAACTTGATTTACCGTCGCATCGATTAATTCGGAGATTTGATTTACATCTGTTCCAAAAATAGCTACTTGCTGGCCATGGGATGACTCGTGGATATAATCAATGGGTTCATCTAAGCTTTCGAATGGAACCACTGGAACCACTGGTCCAAATTGCTCTTCATGCCAAACCTTCATTTTGCTATTTACAGGGAATAACAAAGCAGGGAAGAAAATGGATTTGAAGTTCTCTCCACCATGTTCGTTCATCACTTTAGCTCCATGCAATTTCGCATCTTCAATTAATTCTGTTAAATAAGCTGGCTTATTAGGCTCTGGAAGCGGTGTGATTTGAACACCAGGTTCCCACATCATACCTAACTTCATGGCTTCTATTTTCTTCGCTAAACCTTCGTTGAACTTATCTGCTAAAGATTTGTGAACAAAAATGATCTTTATGGCAGTACAACGTTGTCCATTAAAGGAAAGAGACCCTAATAAACATTCATTAATGGCTGAATCTAAGTCTGCACTTTCAGTTACGATGGCTGCATTCTTAGCATCCAAACCTAAAATGGCCCGTAAGCGGTTTACTTTCGGGTGCATCTTCTTTAATTTATCGGCTACTTTAGAAGAGCCAATTAAAGTTAATACATCGATTTTACCCGATTCCATTAATTGAGGGATGATCGAATTCCCACGACCATAAAGTGTGTTGATAACACCTGCAGGGAAGGAATCTTTAAATGCCTCTAATAATGGGTAGTGTAATAACGTACCGTGTTTCGGTGGTTTAAATAATACGATATTGCCCATAATAAGGGCTGGAATAAGCGTCGTAAAGGTTTCATTCAGTGGATAATTGAATGGTCCCATACAAAGTACAACGCCCAAAGGGGAACGTCTTACCTGTCCGATGATTCCTTCTTCGATTAAGAAAGTAGACGAAGTACGGTCAATATCTTTTAAAGCACCGATGGTATCATAGATGTATTGTACCGTACGGTCAAATTCCTTTTGAGAATCGCCTAAGGATTTACCAATTTCCCACATCAATAATTTCACGACCTCATCCCGCTTTTGAATCATTTTTTGAGTGAATTTCTCCACACATTCGATTCTTTGCGAAACAGTCATAGATGGCCATTCGCCACGACCATTGGAATAGGCTTTTACACCAGCATATAAAACTTCCATCGCATCAGCCGCATCCGTGATAGGATAGGAGCCGATTCGTTTTTGTTCGAATCCTTTATCTGTTTTTATATAGATAGGCGACCAAACGTCTTGCGTTTTGCCTTTCCATTGACGCATCTCTCCATTGACTAAATATTCTTTTTGTTCGATGGGTTGAGTTAAATCGTATTCTTTGGGGATTTGACCTGAGACAGGAAATAAATTCTGTAGATTGTTATCGGGCATTATCTTGCTTTTTATTTTTACAAATTTCCGTAATATGTACCTTCTAACTAATTGATGGAATCAAATGTTTAAATAGTACCATGTTTTTCCGGTTATTTACAAATATAAAGGCGATGATTGACAAAAATTACTCCTTTTTTAGCGGATATTTTCTACGTATTTTATTGATAATGAACTTGTTTTGTTCTGTAAAACTGGCTGGATGTTGGAGCAAAAATGCGTTTTCCCAACTTTGAAACAAAGCTAGTTCACCTGCTGAAAAGCTAGCGGAACAGATATTTTTCTGAATCAAGTATTCGCTAAATTCCATATGTCCAATTTCTTTTTTGTTTCAATAATAATAAAAAAGCTAATAGGGCCAATAAGGCGGCAATTAAAAAAGGAATAGGTATCTGACTCGCCACACCTTGGTAAACGGCTCCCGAGATATAGGCGCCTAAACCGATTCCCGCTTCTAAAGCAATGTACATGGTGGCCATCGCCCGTCCCATGTGATTCTTATCGCCTAAATCATTCGTCCAAGCAGCAAGCGTCGGTGTATTAAAGCCCCACGCAATGCCATAGAGGATAGCCGATGCAATAAATAGATAAGAATTAATGGTGAAAACTAGTAAAAACATCGATACACTTAGCATAAAGCAGCCAAAAATTAAAACAGGAATACGACCATATTTATCTGATGCTTTGGAAAATAAGAGGCGTATTAGGATGGACGAAATCGTATAAATCGTAAAATATAATCCTTTATTATTCCAGCCGATAATTTTGGAGGTATCAGGAATGAGGGTAATCATGGCGCCTGCAGAAAATGAAACGAATAACATAATCCAAAAAACTGGAACAATTTTAGGCTCAAAAACATCTTTCCATCCTATTCTAAACAAAGAAAGGCTGAGTCGTGATTTCATCGCCTTTGGCAATGTTTCCTTCATTCTACTTAGTATGATAATGGAGGCCAAAGCAAAAACAGACGAGATATAGAACATTTGGTCTATGCCATATTCAGCAGCTAAGAAACTGCCAATTGCTGGCCCAATGGACATTCCCGTGGCTGTAAATATGCCTAATCCACCTTGTGCTTCCCCTCTGCGATCCTCTGGAATGACATCTGCAACGTAGGCAGCTGTAGCCGTTGGTTTTGTACCTGTGGACATACCATGAATGAAGCGCAGGAATAAAAATCCTTGTACCGTATGCATTAATGGATATAACCCGCCACAAATAAAGCAAACAAGAGAACCGAAAGCCATGATAGGTATTCGGCCAACGTGATCGGTTAATTTTCCGGAGAATGGACGTGAAAATCCGGCTGCTAGCGTAAAAAGAGCAATTGTATATCCGATATATTCTTTTCCCCCTAAACTGGCTAAATAATCAGGCAATTCGGGTATAATCATCGAAAAGCTAGCCGAAAATAAAAAGTTACTTAGACAAAGTAAAAAGAAAGGCAGGGTATAAAGTGACGGTTTGGCTGTTGTCATTTATAAATCCTCCTCTAAAATAGTGGATACGTCTTTTTTATTTAATCCTAATAAGAAAGCGGGTAGTAAAATCAAATTACAAATCATGGCCATTAACAGCGTGACCGAGACCAAAATGCCTAAAGCCTGTGTCCCTTTGAAGGTGGATGCGGTAAAGATAAAGAAGCCAAAAAATAGAATCATCGCCGTATAGAACATGGATACGCCCGTTTTCAAAATGGTGGTTTGGACGGCTTTCTGTATGTTTTGGTTGTTCTTAGCCCATTCTTCTTTGTAACGGGTGAGGAAATAAATCGTTCCATCACTAGAAATGCCGAAGGCAATGGAGAAAATCAAGATAGTACTGGGCTTGAGTGCAATTCCAAAATATCCCATTAAACCCGCCGTGATAATCAAGGGAATTAAACTGGGTAGGGTAGAGATTAATACCATTTTCCAAGATCTAAAAAGTAGCGCCATCAAAATACAAATTAGGATGATGGCTGTAATCGTACTTTCGATAAGATTGACCTGCAAATACTCTGTTTGGAACGCATAAATGACTGAATTACCAGTAACATCGGCTTGGTATCCTTTTTTATCACCTTTGGCTAATAATTCCCCTGTTTCGATATCAGTTCGAAAGATGCTGTCAATTTTAGGTTGTATTTCGTCAAATAAGACTCTGGTGCGCACAGTTCCTGCATCTTGCATTTGGAAACTAATTCGAGTGAATCGATTGTCTTTATCGATGAAGCCGGAGAATAAATTATTTTTATTGCCATTCAAGCTAGACTGAAAGTCCTTTAATTTAGCTAATTCATCGATTCCAGGTAAGGTAAAGTATTTAGGATCTCCACCGCGGTAGACTTGGTATAGGTATTTTGTCGCTGTTAAAATGGAAAGACCTTGCGTGAATTCCGGGTATTTTGCGAGTAATTTTTCGGTTCGTTTGATTTTAGCCAAAAGTTCCGGTGTCAGCGCTCTACCCTTTTCAAATGCATCAATATTAATCTCAAATGGCATCACCCCTTTGAATCGACTCTCCACAAATTTCAAATCGGAATAAATGGCATTATCACGAGGTAAATCATCTACTATATAACCTACGGCTTGAATTTTGGTCAAACCATAAACTGAAACCACTAATATGATAGAGATAAAACCATAAATGAATTTCCGGTGGTGCAATACCCACACGTCCACTCTATTTAAGAATTTGTTCACTCGAACAGATTCAAAATGGGCTAAGTCTTTCTTCTGAGGAGGGGCTAAAAAGCTAAAAAAGATAGGAATAAGTACCAGCGAAATGAAGAAGGTAATCATCACATTCAGCGCCGCAACAATTCCGAATTCAACCAGAAGCGCTGAACCAGTAAAGGCAAAAACTCCGAAACCAATGGAAGTTGTTAGGTTGGCTAAAAACAACGTTCGGCCTACCTTAGAAGCACTTTCAATTAACGATTCCTCTTTTGTTTTACCCGACAAATACGTCTCGTGGTATTTATTCAATAAGAAAATAACATTAGGTACCCCTATAACAACGATAAGCGGAGGGATTAATCCAGATAGCAAAGTGATTTTAAATCCAAAGAACACAATAGTAGCCAGTGAGGCAATAATCCCTACCAGTACAACGATGTTTGCAAAGAAAACGACTTGAAACGAGCGGAAAAAGAACAACAAAATCAAGGAGGTAACTAAAATAGCTAAGCCTAAAAACAAACCTAATTCCTTGGTTACCTGGGAGGTATATTCAGTTCTAATGAATGGCATTCCGGTCATATGAACCGTATGCTTCATTTTGGCTTGGTATTGTTCCCCTAAAATTTTGATATTTTTGACTAAAGTGATTCTCCCTTTATCATTGATCACTTTTTGGTCTAAGGTGATTAAAAGGAGGTGCGTCTTTAAATCTTCTGTATATAAGAAGTTTTTATAAATGGGTAAATCATTCAATCGGGCCTTAAATTGACCTAGATTTTCTGGAGTAAGTGCTAAAGAAGAATCTAGTAAATTCCTTGTCTTGAATTTTTTCTCCGTCGAATCGATATATAATTCGGGTAAAGTAGAAAGCGATAAGACATTCTTAATCCCTGGCTGCTTTTTAACGGCAGTAGTTAAATCGCGCCAAGCTTTGAACTCTTCGGGGCTGAATAGTTGCTCATTTTCGACCGCAATGACCATCACGGCCCCATCTTCACCGTATTTCTTTTTGAATCCTTCGTAAAGTTGAAAGCGCTCGTCTGATTTGGGAAGAATTTTGGCTAATTCATAACTAAGTTGGATTTGGCTGGCTTTGTAACCCAAACCAATGGTTAGCAATAGGATAAATCCTAATAAGGGAAATTTAAACTGAAGGATACTTCTTGCAATCCAATTCCAAGCGTTTTTCATACTTATTTCATTAAGATCTCAGCTAATAGTAAATCCTCCGGTGTGGTGATTTTGATATTTTTATAAGATCCTTCTACTAGGTTTATTGTTACTCCAATGGATTCTACCACCCGGGCATCATCTGTAAATTCCTCCGCATATTCTTGTTTAAAAGCCTCTTTTAAATCTTTTAAAGTGAATATTTGTGGTGTTTGTATTAATCGAATTGACTCCCTATTTAGGTGCTCGGACCCGATATTGTCAGCAGATAACATGCGAACCGAATCTTTAGACGCAACGGCTAAAACAGCATTACCTTTTTCCTCTGCCGAACGAAATCCTTTCGTAATTAATTCCGGATCGATTAATGGCCTAACACCATCGTGAATGGCAACTAATCCATCCTCATTAATCGTTTGAATCGCATTTTGACTACTGTGGAATCTAGAATTCCCCCCTTCGACTAAACGGTGGGCAATAATGGGTAATTCGCTTATCAACGAATTCCAATAGTCAAATTGATCTCTAGGTAAGACGAGGATAATTTCCGTATGCGGATCTGCTTGATAAAAAGCGGAAATCGTGTGATATAATACGGGTTTGCCCTGCAAAAGCAAAAATTGTTTAGGGACCGCACTCAGCATACGCTGGCCGGAGCCCCCTGCGACAATAATGGCAAATTTTTTCAAAGCAAACCCGATTAATTCTATTAGATGATTAACATCACGTCACCATAGGAGAAGAAACGGTATTTCTCCTTGATAGCTTGTTTATATGCTTCTGTGACTAATTCATGTCCCCCAAAAGCCGATGCCATCATTAAAAGAATCGATTCTGGTAAATGGAAATTAGTTAATAAAGCAGTAGGTATTTTAAACTCGTAAGGAGGGAAGATGAACTTATCTGTCCAGCTATTGATCGGTTTTAAGTGACCGCTTGCTGATACGGATGATTCCAAAGCCTTCATAACAGTCGTTCCTATCGCTAATACATGCTTTTTATTATCGATTGCTTCGTTAACAAAATTACAAGTAGAATCATCAATCATAAAGTGTTCTGAATCTGTTTTGTGTTTAGTCAAATCCTCCACATCTACATGGCGGAATGTTCCTAAACCTACGTGCAATGTAATAGGAGTGAACTGAGATCCATTTAATTCCATACGCTTCATGACTATTTTCGAAAAGTGCAAACCCGCTGTAGGGGCAGCCACAGCACCTACGTGCTCTGCATAAATGGTTTGGAAACGTTCGCGATCATCTTCAGTTGCCGCTCTTTTTAAACGAATCTCGTCTGGAAGTGGTGTTTCTCCTAATTCGTGGATCGTCTGCATTAATGCCTCGTGATCCCCATCATATAAGAAACGAATGGTACGGCCACGTGAAGTGGTATTATCTATAACCTCTGCGACTAAATCGGAATCGCCGAAATATAATTTATTACCTACGCGTATTTTACGTGCTGGATCTACTAATACGTCCCATAGACGGTGTTCTCTATTTAGTTCTCTCAATAAAAACACCTCGATTTGAGCACCCGTTTTTTCTTTATTTCCGTATAAACGAGCAGGAAAAACCTTTGTATTGTTGGTTACCAATACATCACCTTCACCAAAATAATCTATGATATCTGTGAATTTCTTATGTTCAATCGTCTTATTCTTACGGTTAATTACCATCATGCGCGCATCTTCACGATTCTCAGTAGGATTAAGGGCAATTAAATTTTGGGGTAAATCAAATCTGAATTCAGATAATTTCATTCTCAGAGGGGTTGAATTTTTATAATCTACAAATATACCATATTGAAGGGGGGCTTGTCAAGGTAAATCTTTGAAACAATATAGAATCTACGTAGTTTAGCCCTTTAAGATACATAGAGGATGAAAAAAGTTTCCATATTTTGGTTTAGGCGTGATTTAAGAGTAGAAGACAATCATGGATTATTCCAAGCTTTGTCCTCCGAGGTCCCAGTTCTCCCGCTCTTTATCTTTGATACCCAGATTCTCGATCGCTTGCCCTCTTCATCTGATGGCCGAGTGGAGTTCATACACCAAGCCATTCAGCACATAAATGAGACAATAGGAGGACACCTATGCGTTAAAAAGGGTAACCCATTAGATGTTTTTACCGAAATGCTGAATCAATGGGATGTCGTCCGTATTTATACAAATCATGATTATGAACGCTATGGTTTAGAACGCGATGCAAGTATTAAAGCCCT
>CAMDSI010000082.1 GCA_945906915.1 Spirosoma fluviale
CCAGAGAAAATGCCTTCTGTAAATGGCTCCAAAATCTGCAAGTCGGTTTGATTCAACTCCGCATTCACATTCAATTTTTGCTCTTCCTCGAAAGGAAGATAGCTACCTGTCAGCGATAAAACAGTTTCCCCTAATCGATTCAAATTCAGGTTCAAATCCATCGCCTTATCATCCGTCAAATAAGTTCCCACTCCCTGAAAATTGCCTATGTAAATCTTATTCAATTGCAGAGAATCCACTAGTACCCAGGAATCCAAGCGAGTATGATTATACCAATCTTGAATACTAATTTCACCATTTAATTCCCCCTGAGCCTTAGTCGCAAATAGTGGCTTTAAAGTCGATAATTGAAAATGATTCGCCTTTAACTTAATGGTTTCTGTGGTGTCTGTAGAGAGACTCCCTTGCAGCGAAATAGATTGATTTTGGTTAGACACGACAACCCGATCCGCCTTCCATTCTTGTCCTCGAATGGTGATTTTATTAGCCGCGTCCATCGCCCAATCTTGCCCCAAAATTCGGAAATACGTATCCTTGAATTTCAAGGATAAACCATCTTCCTCGAAGACCCATGCCCCTGCTAAATGGGCTGCATTCTCTTCTCCTTGTTGTTTGAAATCGAGACCAAAATTAATGCGATCTTGATCCCAAAGCGCATCCAATTTTAGATTCTCGGTAGGTGCTAAAAAATTCAATTGCTGCTTTCTGGATGAAAAAACAAGACTAGAAGAAACCTCTGGAGCACCTAAGAATTTAGAGCTTTGGAATGAAAATACCGATTGATAAAAATGATAACCTCCGAACACGAGCGTATCTGGATAGGCCTCTAAGCTAAGCGAAAGCGTTCTTCCTTTGGATATGTTTCCAGAGAAAACCGTATTCTGACCGATTTGAATAGACGGGAAAAAGCGGGATAAAATCGGATCAATTCGATGACAAATCACTGTAAAATCTGCCTTGTATTTCGTCTGCACCTCGTGTTGACGTGTGGCATAATAACCCCAGCGCTCATCCTCTCCTTTTTGGAAATATAAGGCATATTCATCTGCTAACTGACTTAACTGAGATTGCAATACACTCGGTGTAAACTCACCACTAATTTCGGCTGAAACTAGGTCAGAGGTCAACTTGTAATTTCGTTTTTGACCTGGCCCATTTTTAGAGGTGAGCGTCACTAATTCCACCTGCAGATCCGGTTGTTTCGGAGTCCGCAACGTGGTATTAAAGAATACTGTGCGTCCCTCCAAATCATCAAAACGATCCCCTTTAAAATCTAATTCAAAATCAGTGGATAAACTTAGTTGCGAATCTAATAAGCGGATATTATGTAAGTTCGAATGCGTGATTTCACCTTGCATTTGATACACCGGCTTAGCACCTCGAAGGTCAATTAAACCAGACATCGATGCGACTAAATTCGTGTCTTTAGAGGTCACATCCCCCTTAAATAATTGCTTTTGGAAATTCCCTTTTAAGGCAATTTTATGATAGAGGTATTGATTAAAATATATCTCAGACACCTTTCCATCGAAATCAATATTAGCCGATTTTTTAGCAAATCCACTCCCTTTCAAATTTCCCTCCGCATCTAAGGTTCCTAAGACTGACTCTAATCCTAAAAATTTTCCCAGCTTAAACTTCTGTAATTTGATCTTTCCATCATAGCGTGAAAATGCCATCGAATCCTGCAAATTCATCTTGACATCTGCCTCCACATAACCTAATCCTGTCTTTAACTTTCCAGCTGTTCGAAACACTTTATTATTGCCCTTAAAAAGGCCATCAAAGGCAACAGGGCCTAAAATGACCATATTTTCAGCAGCCGGTTTCGTGATATAGGTACCTAAGTCTTGTGGGTAAAATAAGGACGAACGCATGGTAAAATCCATCTCCGTTTTATCCACATTAGGTAAGCCTTTAAAGCCAAAATCACCCCTTAAAACACTCTTATCCCCAAAACCTAATTCGAATTTCTGCAGATTTAAATTAGCCACTGTGCCCTTCAATAATCCTTTCAGACGATACATGCCTTTGTAATCATACATCGCCTCCACAAAGCGACCCAAATCCTCTCCTTTCACAAGCGCACCATCAAAATCAGCCTGCATATCTACGTCCGTTATCCAACGAGTCATTGAGTTCATATCGTGGTAATTGACGACGAACTTTTTAGTCACACGAGAATCATTAAAACGCAAATCCAATTGATCAAAGCGCATTTGATGATCCGATATCATAAATACCGTATTCAAACTTTTAACATCAAATCCCGTTAATGGATCCTTCGTCCTCAGGCCAATTGCTTGAAGACCTAAGGTGTCGTTTTTTAAATAAAAATTCTTGACTTTGGAATACACTTTCGCTAGCGTAAAGTGTGAAATATCAAAATGACGACTCGTTGCTTCGTTCTTTCGAGTCTGGTCATTCAAGGAAAATGCTCCATCAATCACCTCCGCTTCGGGTATGGTAAAAATTGAAGATGGTCCTTTTTTTACGGTTTTCACCCCACCTGTAATCCACTTATCAAGCCGTATAATAAACTCTTCAATGTTCATTTTACCTGACTTCTTTTCAAAAATCAACTGCACATTTGGTCGAGTTAATCGGGCATAATCCAGACTCGGTTTTCCGGGCTGAAGGAACAAATGCGTGATGCTAAAATTGACATCTAGCTGCTCTATTTGGATCATTTTAGCCCCCCAAGGGTCTTTAACCTCTAATCCATAAATACTCAATTCATCAAAAAATTTGATTTGGATTCCCTTCATTTGTACAGGATATCCGATCGCCTTTTCAACTTTAGGCGCTAAATAATTCGCTAATAAGGTTTGATTAACGGGGGCTCGTAAGAGAAGAACCGTGGCAAAAATCAACAAAAAAATCCCCAGCAACCCGTATAGGATTGTTTTGACGAAGATTTTTAGATATTTGACCATATTGCCGTATTTTTGCGCAGAATTCTATTTTTTATGAAGCTACTGGCTATTGAATCTTCTTGCGATGAAACTTCGGCTGCCGTGATGGTAGACGGCATTTTGAAGTCTAATATCATCTCGACACAACTCATTCATACCGAATGGGGTGGCGTCGTTCCCGAATTAGCCAGCAGAGCTCATCAAAAATCGATCATCCCTGTCGTGACAGAGGCCCTGCAAAAAGCAAATATAAACAAAAATGAATTGAATGCCATTGCCTTCACAAGGGGCCCTGGGCTTTTAGGGGCTTTATTAATCGGCACCTCTTTTGCTAAGTCTTTGGCCTTAAGCCTTAACGTCCCATTAATCGAAGTGAATCACATGCAGGCCCACGTTTTGGCCCATTTTATCGAAGACCCTAAGCCTGCCTTTCCTTTCCTTTGCCTGACGGTCAGCGGTGGGCATACGCAGCTAGTTTGGGTGAAATCCGCGCTCGACATGGAGGTCATCGGTGAGACTCAGGACGATGCAGTGGGTGAGGCATTTGATAAAACGGCGAAGCTGCTCGGGCTACCTTATCCAGGTGGTCCTTTGATTGATAAATTGGCCAAAGAAGGTGATCCCAATCGCTTTCCCTTCTCGCTAGGCGAAATGCCCGGCCTAAACTTTAGTTTCTCCGGCATCAAAACGGCCATCCTATATTTCCTTCAAAAAGAGGTTAAAAACAACCCCAACTTCATCGAAGAAAACAAAGCAGACATCTGCGCGTCCGTCCAAAAATCCCTTATCGACATGCTCTTACGCAAAACGAAAAAGGCGATGAAGGAGATAAATTGTACCCAAATAGCCATTGCCGGCGGCGTATCCGCCAACTCGGGTTTACGAACGCGACTTCAAGAAATGGGAGTTGAAATGGGTTGGGAAGTTTTCATTCCTGCTTTCAGTTATTGCACCGATAACGCCGGCATGATTGCCATGGCGGGGCACTTTAAAGCAGAAGCGGGGGAATTTTGTGGGCAGGATGTGAGTCCGCTGGCGAGATATGAGCTCGCGGCGAAGCCGCTCGTTTAGTCGGCACTACGTGACTGAGTCATCGCTTTGCGATTTAGTCGCCTACGGCTGAGTCGCGACTTCGTCGCTTGGTCAAAGAGTCATCACTTCGTGACTAAGCTGCGCAGCAGCGACTAAACGACGCAGTCGTGACTAAATCGCGAAGCGATGACTAAGCCGAAGGCGACTAAACGACGCAGTCGTGACCAAGGCGCAAAGCGCCGACTAAATCGCGAAGCGATGACCAAATCCGAAGGATGACTAAGCCGAAGGCGACTAAACGACGCAGTCGTGACCAAGGCGCATCGCGCCGACTAAATCGCGAAGCGATGACTAAATACGAAGGATGACTAAGCCGAAGGCGACTAAACGACGCAGTCGTGACCAAGGCGCAAAGCGCCGACTACCCTTTCATCTCCTTCAACGCATTCCAAAATTCCATCTTCAATTTCTTCTCCGCATCCGTCAACGACGAAATGTAGCGGGGGAAGAAATAAACTAATTTGGATTCGATTTTGTCGATCTCGGTGGTAGGTAATTCGGCTTGCCAAATAGCGGGCTGCTGGCCAATAAAGATATATCTGGATGCGCTGGTCTCATTCAGGAATTCCGTAAAACTAGGCTCGTCTTCCGATGGGGTATAAATGGACCAATCCGCGGGTCCTAAAACCAAAGGAGGTGCTGAAAAAATGAGCTTTAGGCGGGATAGTTCGGCTTCGGCGATTTGGCCTACAACTACCCATGGGGTAGCTATCTTAGGTTTCACCTCAGCGATTGTGTCAGCTGCTACTTCAATAGTAGGGGATTCCGCTAGCTGCGCCTCTGTCTTATCCTGCGGGACCCAGTAGATCTCGTCGAATTTGTACAAATCAGCTAATGAAACCCCTTCCATTTGTATTAGGCTAATGAACCTCTTAACACACAAGCCTCGCGGTCTGGACCGGTAGATATGAAGTTAATAGGTAGGTTCAAGTGTTTTTCTAAGAATTTAATGTAATCCGCTAATTCAACAGGCAACTCGTTAAAGTCACGCATACCTTCTAAACTGCAAGCCCAACCCTTCAAGGTTTCGTACACCGGCTTCACTTTGATATCGGTGATTTCAAAAGGGATTTGATCTGTTATAGAACCGTCTGGCATTTCGTATGCTGTACAAACTTGAATCTCATCAAAGATATTCAAAACGTCGGCCTTCATCATAATCAACTGCGTCACGCCGTTAATCATCATTGCATATTTCAAGGCTGGCAAATCTATCCAACCACAGCGACGAGGACGACCAGTTGTAGAGCCGAATTCACGTCCTTCAACACGCATACGCTCACCTACTTCATCTTCTAATTCTGTCGGGAAAGGACCAGAACCTACACGCGTGGCATAGGCTTTAAAAATACCGAATACTTCTCCAATATTTTTAGGAGCTACACCTAAACCGGTACAAGCACCTGCGGTAATCGTATTAGAAGAAGTAACGAATGGATAGGAGCCAAAGTCCACGTCCAATAAAGAACCTTGTGCCCCTTCAGCTAGGATCGTTTTCCCTGCATTGATGGCGTGGTTAACGGAATATTCAGAATCCACTAATCGGAATTCCTTCATGAAAGCAACCGCTTCGAAGAATTCCTTTTCGGCTGCTGCTAAATCGTATTCAAATTTATATACGTCCAAAATCGCTTTATGGCGATCAACTAATGCCTTGTATTTGGTAGGAAAATCTGGCGAAATCATATCACCCACGCGTAATCCTTGGCGAGAGATTTTATCCGTATAGGTAGGTCCGATTCCCTTTAAAGTGGAACCGATTTTTGCATCGCCTTTTGCTTTTTCATAAGCCGCATCTAATAAACGGTGCGTAGGTAAGATAATCGACGCTTTCTTCGAAATCTCTAAGTTCTTGCGCAAGTCTAAATTGAAATGAGCTAAGCCGTCGATTTCTTTTTTGAAGATGATGGGATCTAAAACCACCCCGTTTCCGATGATGTTTTGAACTTCTTGGCGGAAAATCCCGGAGGGGATTTGATGCAAAACGTGCTTAAAACCGTCGAATTCTAAGGTATGACCCGCATTAGGTCCGCCTTGAAAGCGCGCTACTACTTGATATTTGGGTGCTAAAACGTCTACGATCTTTCCTTTACCTTCATCGCCCCATTGTAAGCCTAATAATACATCAACTGCCATAATATTGTTTTATTCTTGATTTCTTGCTTGGTAATTATCTCTGTGTTCACAACTCTTGTTCGTACAAGAACCGTAAAAAATCAGGGAATGGTGCATTACATTGAATTGCAACATTTCACCTACTAAACTCTGGATGGTTTGAACCCGAGGATCACAAAATTCAGTGACTTTATGACAATCGGTACATATTAAATGATCGTGTTGGCGACGTCCATACGACTTCTCGAACTGTGCCTGATTACGACCAAATTGGTGTTTTACTACTAAATCACATTCCACTAACACATCGAGCGTATTATAAACTGTGGCTCTAGAGACTTGGTATTTCTTGTTTTTCATGGAAATATACAGCTCCTCCACATCGAAGTGATCGTCCCGTAAATAGATCTCTTCCAGGATCGCAAAGCGCTCTGGAGTCTTCCGCAAACCCTTGTTTTCCAGGTAGGCTGTAAAGATCTTTTTTACTGAATCTAATTTATCTAATTCTTGGGACATTTATAGGAAAAAAACGACGTAAAATAAGCAAAAAATACGGACAAAAACTAAGAAATTTTCCGTTCCACCTCAATCACGCCAGGAACTTGTTCCATTTCTTCACTTAAGGTATCGAGGTGATCGGTGTCTTGCACCATGAGTGAAATTTGGCCTTCAAATAATCCATCTTTCACCCCAATATTTAAACCGGTAATGTTCACTTGCAACTTCTCTGAAATCAAACGGGTCACATCATTTACCAAACCCACGCGATCGATTCCTCGAATGACTAAATCTACATCGAAAGACATAGCAATTTGAGATGCCCATTTCGCTTTGATCACGCGATCTCCATGACGAGATAGTAATTCGGGTGAGTTTGGACAAGCTGCGCGGTGAATTTTAATTCCTTCATTGATGGTCACAAAGCCAAAAACTTCATCCCCTGAAATCGGATTACAACATTTAGCCAAGGTATAATCGACCTTGTCCATATCCTCCCCGATTAATAAGGTATCTGAACCCTTGCGTTCATTATGGTATTCTAGCATCTCCTTTTTAAAGGATTTACTATCTACGATGGGTGCTTGAATAGATTTCTCGGCTTGTTTGCGCTCATGTAATTCTCGATCTAACTTCCAGTGTTTCAGTTGATCGATATTGATATAGGCTTTGCCAAAACGGTAGAATAAATCATTCGCGTCTTTAGCATTAAAATAAGCCCGCAACTGATTCGTAATCTCCAAGGTTAAGAGCGGATAGCCCAAATGCTTCAAGCGATGCTCGATCAAATCGCGTCCTTTAATGAGGTGGGTTTTATTCTCCTCCTTGATGAAGCTCTTGATTTGGGCTTTCGCCTTCGTTGTAAATACGATACGCAACCAATCTTCCGATGGCTTCTGCTTCGAGGAAGTCAAAATTTCTATTTGATCTCCGTTCTGCAATTTATGTGAGAGCGGCACCAACTTCCCGCCTACCTTAGCTCCTATACAACGCGCACCCACTTCTGAGTGAATCTCAAAAGCAAAATCCAAAGTAGTGGCGCCAGATTGCAAGACGATTAACTTACCTTTTGGACTAAATACAAATACTTCCTCGTGGTAAAGCGAGTTCTTAATGTCCTCGACTAATTCCACGGCAGATTGACTCTTGTCATTCGCCTCGATGGCCTCGCGCACCTGGGATAGCCAGGATTCAAATGCATCACTGGTCCGCGTATCCGTTCCTTTGTATTTAAAGTGGGCCGCCACCCCTTTCTCCGCAATCTCATCCATCCGCTTCGAACGAATTTGAACCTCTACCCAGCGACCTTCTTTATCATGGGCAAAAGGCTGGCTCATAACCGTGGTGTGCAAGGACTCGTATCCATTCGATTTAGGAGTAGAAACCCAGTCTTTCAAACGACTCGGGTTAGGGCGGTAATGATCTGTTACGACCGAATATACCTCCCAGCAATCCGATTTCTCCCTTTCTAAGGGCACATCTAACACGACGCGCACCGCAAAGAGATCATATATTTTATCAAAAGAGGTATTCCCTTTCTTGATCTTATTATAAATGGAAAAGATGGATTTAGGGCGACCTTTGATCGTATAATTCAATTTTCGCTCATCTAATGTTTTCTTAATCGGCTTGATGAAATTTTCAACGAAGCTTTCGCGGCTACGCTTATTTTCCGTCAATTTGTGCGCGATTTCCTTATAAGCTTCCGGCTCCGTATGCTTTAAACCTAAATCTTCTAATTCCGATTTAAAAGCATTTAAACCCAAACGGTGGGCTAAGGGCGCGTACAGATAAATGGTCTCCGAAGCGATCTTCATTTGCTTTTCTTTGGCCATACTAGTCAGCGTCCGCATATTATGCAAACGATCCGCGAGCTTGATCAAAATCACCCGAATATCATCAGATAGAGTTAAGAGCATTTTTCGGAAATTCTCGGCTTGCTGAGACGTTCCATATTCGAAGGTACCGGCGATTTTCGTTAGACCATCGATGATGGCGGCAATTTTGGGATTGAATTGTTTTTCGATTTCTGCCAAAGTCGTATCCGTATCCTCCACCACATCGTGTAATAAAGC
>CAMDSI010000083.1 GCA_945906915.1 Spirosoma fluviale
CTTGATGAAGCGCGTGTTTTAGCCGTTCAAAATGTGCGTTTGTGGTCGTCTTTGATTTCAGAAAATACCCCTCTGGTGGGTATAGAACCGTCTGCCATTTTAACTTTCCGCGACGAATATCCGGATTTAGTTTCGGATGAATGGGTGGAAAGGGCGCAAGAATTAGCGAAGCACACGCTTTTATTAGAGGAGTTTATTGCGCGCGAGGCGGATGCGAAGCGAATCACTTCAGCGGCGTTTAGTTCAGAGAAAAAGTTAATGAAATTGCATGGGCACTGCCAGCAAAAGGCGATCTCTTCGCTGGTGGCAGCGAAGAAGGCGCTATCCTTACCAGAAAATTTTGAAGTACAGCTAATTCCATCTGGCTGTTGCGGTATGGCTGGATCTTTTGGATACGAAAAAGAGCATTACGATTTATCGATGCAAATCGGTGAATTAGTTTTGTTTCCCACCGTGCGGTCACAGCCGGAAGAGGTCGATATCGTCGCGTCGGGAACGAGTTGTCGTCATCAAATTCATGACGGCACGAAGCGGCATGCGAAGCATGCTGCGGAGATCTTGTACGCCGCCTTAAAAGATTAGAATTTCCAACGTACAAACGCTTCCATGGCCTCGTATTCTGCGAGGCCTAAAGCATTGTATATAGAAGCCGTTGCGCGGTTTCTCTCTTCTGCTCGTTGCCAAAACTCTCTCGAATCGTCCCCTTGAAACACCACGCCATCTTTTTGGGATTGGTGTTTAAAGATACCCATTCTCTTTTTGAAAACTTGATCAGGTGACATAGGTACGGCCATTTCAATTTGATCGATATCCCATTCGGCCCAGGCTCCTTTGTAAAGCCAAACCCAACAATTCTTCATGTATTCCCGGTGTTTTAAACGAGTAACAGCCTCTATTACTGCATCTAGGCATACTTTATGTGTGCCATGTGGGTCAGCTAGGTCTCCTGCAGCATAGATTTGGTGTGGTTGAATTTCTTCGATTAAATCCATGACGATTTGAATATCTTTTTCCCCAATAGGTTTCTTGCGGATGGTTCCGGTTTCATAGAAAGGCAATTCAAGAAAATGTGCATTTTCTTTTTTGATGCCTACAAAGCGACACGTATTTTTCGCTTCTCCTTTCCGGATGAGGCCTTTGATTTCTCTTACGGAAGAAATATCGATTTCTGAATCCGGCTTATTTTTTAAAAACTTAATGGCTTCCTTATAGATTCTATTTGCTTTTGGGTTCGGACTTTCAAATTTTTCATTGAAATCGACAACAAATTCGGCGAAGCGAAGGGCTTCATCATCTGCGACAGCAATATTCCCTGTTGTTTGGTAGGCTACGTGTACATCATGTCCTTGATCATGCAAACGTTGGAATGTTCCACCCATAGAGATGATGTCATCATCGGGATGTGGGCTGAAGATTAATACCTTTTTCTTAGCAGGGAAAGCACGTTCAGGACGATGTGTGTCATCGGCATTCGGTTTTCCTCCTGGCCATCCCGTGATGGTATGCTGCAAATAATTGAAAACTTCGATATTAATCTCATAAGCCTGGCCATACAAGGAAAGAAGATCAGATAAACCTTGCTCATTATAATCTTTCGATGTTAGCTTTAAGACGGGTTTCTGTAAGCTTAACGAAAGGTGTGTGACCGCCTTTTTAATCATACTTCGATCCCATGTGACTGTATCTACTAACCAGGGGGTTTTGATGCGTGTTAACATTGAAGCAGCGGTTTCATCTAGGATGAAAGAGGCATTGGGATGCAATTGTAAATAGGACGCGGGAATGTCGGAGTTGACAGATCCTTCCACTGCCTGAGCAACGCTGTCCGCTTTATGTTCTCCCCAGGCGATCAAAACAATCTTTTTAGACTTCATGATACTATCGATACCTAGCGTAATTGCTTTTTTAGGTACTTTTTGTAGTCCACCAAAATCAGCAGACGCATCAATCTTAGTTGCAATTTCTAAGGTCATTAAACGCGTTTTTGAATTAATCGTCGAACCTGGTTCGTTGAAACCAATGTGTCCGTTACGTCCGATGCCCAATAAGTAATAATCGAAGCCGCCTAGTCGCTCAATCTTCGCCTCGTAGTCTCTACAAAACTCGGGTATTTTCTCAAGTGCCAGTGTTCCATCAGGCAAATGGTAATTTGTTACCGGTATATCAATATGATCAAAGAGCTGTTCCTTCATAAATCGGACATAACTTTGAATGGAATCGGGTTCCATCGGATGGTATTCATCTAGATTAAAGGTGATCACATCTTTAAAACTCAAGCCTTCCTCCCGGTGAATTCGGATCAATTCTTGGTATACTTTTTTAGGAGACGATCCAGTGGCTAGACCGAGAATAGTTGGTTTTTTTTCCTGGTTATTTTTGCGAATTAGATCCGCAATTTCTTTCGCAACAGATTTAGAAGCTAAATCGGAATCTAAATAAATATGTGTTGGAATGCGTTCAAAGCTGATTTCTTGTTCCATGAGCTTATTTTTGAGCGTTTTTAGATGCGACAATGAGTAGGTCGAGAGATAAGGCGTCGAAGATGCGCAAAATCGTCTTTATCGCCGGGTTGCCTTTCCCTAATTCAATACTATGAATCGTCTTGATGGCTACACCACTCCGCTGGCTTAGTTCATCTTGTTTTAATCCGATGGCATTTCTTTTTTCTCTTACGATTTGCCCGAATACTTTTAAATCCATTATTGCTCCGTTTTTTTCAAATGTACAGAAAAATACAATATAAATTACAAATCGGAATTATATTACCATTATTGTAAAAATATTATATACTACCGTTTATCAATTTATTAATATGTAGAAAAAACATTTCCCGTATCTTTGTGTTTTTACAACAATGCAGAACCGCCTTCTTTTTATATTTCTGTTTTTGCCCAGTCTTTTATGGGCGCAAAAGTCTTCCTTAAGTGGCTATGTAAAAGATGCTACGAATGGGGAGGGTCTGATAGGAGCCTCCGTTTATGTGAAGGAATTAAAGACGGGGAATGTCACGAACACCTATGGCTTTTATAGCCTAACCCTTCCTTTGGGTCAATATACCCTTGTCTTCTCTTCATCGGGTTTTAAAAAACAAGAACGTATAGTTCAAATCAAGGAACAATCTGCCTCGCTATCTATTGAATTAGTTCCTGCCTCCCAGGAATTAGCTGAAGTGATTGTGAAAGCACGTGCTAATGATGAGAACGTGAGGGGTATTGAAATGTCGGTGAATAAAGTGGATATTAAAACCATTCGAAAGATTCCTGCTTTACTGGGCGAAGTTGATTTAGTGCGCGCGATTCAATTATTACCCGGTGTTTCTACCGTAGGGGAAGGCGCATCGGGATTTAATGTTCGTGGCGGTGGAGTGGATCAAAACTTGGTTTTGCTCGATGATGCTCCGGTTTACAATTCATCGCACCTTTTTGGATTCTTTTCTGTATTTAATCCAGATGCGGTAAAGGATGTCAAGCTATTTAAAGGGGGTATTCCTGCCATGTATGGGGGGCGCGCCTCTTCGATTTTGGATGTAAAAATGAAAGAAGGGAATGCGAAGAAGTTAGAAGTGAATGGAGGTATAGGGGTTATTTTTTCTCGATTATCCATCGAGGCACCTATTGTGAAAGATAAGGCATCTTTTATAGTAGCAGCTCGGCGTTCTTATATTGATATTCTAGCTAAACCATTTCTTACGGGGAATAATGCGAATTCAAAGTTTAGTTTTTATGATTTGACGGCCAAAGTCAATTATAAAATCAACGATAAAAACACCGTTTTCATGTCGGGCTATTTTGGTCGGGATGTTTTTGGTACTGGATTTGGGTTTGATTGGGGTAATACTACTTTGACGACTCGATGGAATCATGTTTTCTCTAATAAGCTATTCTTGAATGCGACGGCCTTCTACAGCAATTATGATTATATGCTTGATTCAGACATTGAAAATAAGCGTCCTTCAGATGCCTTCAAATGGACCTCGAATATTGAAAATTTAAGTATTAAGCCTGATTTCACCTATTATATCCGACCTGATAATACCATCAGTTTTGGAGGTCAATTGCTGACGTATGATTTCACACCTGGTAAAGCGAATGCGACATCTAATGGAGAGAAAAGAGAATTTGGGCAAGCAAACAAACAAGGCATTGAGGCCTCTGCCTATATCGGAAACGATTGGAAAATAAATTCTCGACTTACCATACAATACGGCATTCGCTATTCGCACTATGATTATAAAAGTCTAAATGGGGAGTATTATGATCGTATTCCAGTACCATTTAGTACGGAAAATCCATCGGGATATGTGTTAAAAATTAATCAGACGGATCCGAATACAACGGTGGCTTCCTATGGTAACTGGGAGCCTCGCTTCGCCTTAAATATAACAGGAAACGAATCTTCTTCCTTGAAATTGAGTTATAATCGACTCGCTCAATATATTCACTTAATGTCGAATACGGCTGCTTCGACACCCTTAGATGTATGGACATCTTCTACAAATAATATTAAGCCTCAAGTTGTTGATCAGGTGGCTTTAGGTTTATTTAAGAATTTTGGCCCTGATGGAAATAATTACGAATCATCCATTGAGGTCTATTACAAGGACATGCAAAATCAAATTGACTATGCAGATCGTGCTAGCTTATTCCTAAACCCCTATTTTGAAAAAGACTTGTTGTTTGGGAAAGGCAGGGCTTACGGAATCGAGTTTTTCTTAAAGAAGAACGTAGGAAAGCTAACAGGATGGGCTAGCTATACTTTAGCTAGAACAGAACGTAAAATAGATGGCTTAAATAATAATGAATGGTACGCAAATCGCTACGATCGTACGCATACGTTAAATCTAGTTGGACAATACACCCTTTCTGATAAATGGTCTTTTGGTGCAAATTTCGCTTATATCACGGGTGTTCCGTATACCGTTCCATCCCAGAAATATATATTTGATGGAATTGCCTATCCCCAAACCAATGCTGGAACTCGGGGCAACATTCGTGTGCCTGATTACCATCGACTAGATATTTCTGCGACTAAGAAGAATAAGAAAGCTTTGTTTGGAAAAGGAAGCTCAGAATGGGTCTTCTCTGTTTATAATGTATACAATCGGAAAAACCCATTCTCCATTTATACCCGACCTAACGAAGATAATTCAGTCCAAACCGAGGCCGTTCAATTATCTATCATCGGTTCTTTTGTCCCAGCTGTCACCTATAATTTCTCCTTTTAAGATGAAGCGGATCCACTTATTATTCCTGATTTTAGCATTGACATCTTGTGAGGAGGTTGTGAACTTACCAAGTCCGGTGTCCGAACATTACCTGGTGGTAGAAGCAAATTTGACTAATCAGAATACCCCTCAACAGATTATAGTGTCACGTTCCCAGGATTATTTTGATCAGACAAATCCGCCCAAAATCGGTGGTGCGGAAGTATTCATAACGGATACCTTGGGAAATAAATTTACTTTTACGGAGAAAGTTGCCTCAAGTGGTATATACCTGTGGGAACCTAGTGCGCAGAAGCCTAAACTCGGAAATTCTGGAACCACCTTTACCTTACAAGTGAAATGGCAAAGCGAAACGTTGACTGCGAAGGCTAAGATGAATCGAGTGCCTCCTATTGATTCAATTTTGTATCAATTTGATGAAGCTACCGGCCGTCAATCGAGCGATGATAATCCGAAAAATGGGTATGATGCACAGTTTTATGCCCGTGATGTAAGGGGCGCTGGCGATTGTTATCGGGTAAAAACTTTCCGAAATGGGGTATTATTTAATGACCCTTCTAATTTAACCTTAGCGTATGATGCTGGATTTCAGAAGGGCTCGATGACGGATGGTTTCATGTTTATTTTGCCGATTCGCCGTTCCATTTCTCCTCAATTATATCTTGAAAATGACAAGATTCGAGTAGAGCTTTGGTCTATATCTGAAGATCAATTTAATTTCTTTTCTCAAGCTCGACTTGAACTTAATAATGCGGGATTATTCTCCCGTCCTGCGGCCAATATTCCGACTAACATCAAGAATACAAACCCGGCATCGAAACTTCAAGGAGCTGGCTGGTTTGGCGTTTCTGCAGTAAGCGTATTCGAAACGACCGTAGATCCTAAAAAGGCTAAAAAAGGATTGAAGTAATTATTCGAAATTGAAAATCAAGCTGATCGTATGCGAATTTAATTGGCTTAATTTTGAATAGCTATTTGCTGTTCCTGGTGGCACAAATAGATTATTCAGTCCATGTGAAATTCGAATCTCTGGAGAGAATTTAAAGAATCGATAGAATCGCTCAAATCCAATTCCATATTCTAAGGATAATTCAGAGGTATTGGCTGTGATGGCGGTATTTTTTTTCTTAACATTTGCCTCTAAACCTAATTTAACACCGGAGATTAAATACATCCGGTGATTTTGACGCCTAACCGAACGAAATTTCAACAACATAGGAATCTCTAACCAAGTAGACTCTCGAGAGATTAAATCCTCATTTGCAAATTGAATTTGACGGTCATACAAGGCAATATTTAACCCTGATTTCACTTCTACGTGTTTGCTTAGGGCATAATTTACGATCCCCCCGATTTGGAAACCAAAGGTTTTGGGAGAATTTAAAACTAAAGGTTCGCCTGTTACACTATTCACTAAAACACTAGGGAAGCCATTAGTAAAATAATTACTGGATGTTAAGCCAAACATAAAACCAAAATGTATGGGTTTTTCATCATAAAACTCATCATGTACTTGAATGTAACTTTTTCCCTGACCTAAGGCACTAAAGCCTAAGAGGAAAGCGATTGAAAATCCGATTAAAGTAGATTTTTTCATGCGTTTTTAGCTTTTTTATGTCCTAAATAGATAGAACAAATTCCACCTGTCATAGGTATCCATTGGGTATTAATAAATCCACATTCCTCATAAATTTTCAAGAAGTCCTTCCCATCAGGAAATGCTTGAACAGATTCAGGAAGGTAGGTATAGGCGGCTGGATCTTTAGAAATTAACTTTCCTAAAACCGGCAGACAAAATTTCGAATAGAAAGCATAAAATTGCTTCATCGGGAATTTTTTCGGGTTGGAGAACTCTAAAATTAAGCAATGTCCATTTGGTTTTAAAACCCGGTACATCTCTTTCAATCCTTTTTCTAAAGTTTCATAATTTCTAACCCCAAAACTAACGGTTATTGCATCAAAACTATTGTCTGAAAAGGGTATTTTTTCAGAATCCCCCTTTTGAAGAGTTATGATATTGTCGTAGCCTAATTTTTTGATCTTCTCTACCCCAAAGGCTAGCATTCCCTCAGAAATATCAATGCCTACAATTTTTTCTGGTTTAATCTTCAGCGCTTCAATGGCAAAATCACCTGTACCAGTTGCAATATCTAAAACGGATTTGATTCCTTTATTTTGCAATAATTTGATCGCTTTTTTACGCCAAATGATATCAATACCTCCACTTAATAAATGATTTAAAAAATCATATTTATGCGAGATCGAATTGAACATGTCTGCGACCTGTTCTTTTTTTCCTTTGGACTGATTCTTATAAGGTACTACCATAATTTTAGCGGATTGGTTACAAACTTAACTAGTTCAATAAGCCAATGTTTTATAAAATTACCAAAAAAATCGCTTAAATCGCGCTCATGTGGAAAACACTCACCATGATCCACATGATGGCAAAACTAATTACAAGTGAAATATTGACTAGCGAGGCGGCAAGGGGAGTATTTAAATTCAATTCGTCTGAATAGGTAATGACGGTCATACCCACCGGCAAGATGAGGCAAAGCAGTAATAGGTTACGAAAGCCCAAATCAAAAGGAAGTAGATAGAAACAGATGCCTCCCAGTAAAAATCCCATGGCATAACGCAGACTTAGAACCTGAAAAACTCGGAAATAAGATTTTTTAGTTAATCGCACACTGAAATAGATGCCCATTAATAAAAGAACAATCGGTTTATTTCCGGAGGCAATAGTGGATATTAAATCCAAGGCAAAAGTGGGAAATTGGAGACCTGACAGATTGACTACAACCCCTAAAACCATTGCTTGCAAGGGAGGGAGGGAAATAATGCGTCTGAAGATATGAGCGGCAATATTGTCTTTTTTAGGCCCGCGACTGAAATAGTTGCTCATCCCATAATTCACAAAGAAATTCACCACAGAATTTCCCAGGTCAAACATAATCGCATAAGTCAAACCTTGTATACCAAATATGCCTTCAATCAAGGGATAGGCAAAGATTCCTAAATTAAATCCTGCACTCCCTACCGTCATCACGCCCCGGTTTTCAGGCTCAACTTGTTTAAATAAATGAAAGGCTGTAAAGGATAAAAACATCCCAAAAAGCATCGCAATCAAGGGTAGATAGATCAAATCCCAAGTGATATTCACCCGAATCATGGTCGAAAAAACCAAGGCGGGGAAGGTCGTATGCATCAGGAATTTCGAGATCGATTTTCCGTCATGGTCTTGAATAAATCCCGCGCTTTTTAGGGCATAGCCGATCGCAATGATGCATAAAGCCGAACCAAAAACGATATTAGGATCAGTCATTTATTCAGGTTTTGGGAGGGTAATGCGGAAAGTGGATCCCTTATTAATTTCAGTCGATTTCAAAACCAATTTACCTTGGTGGTAATTTTCGATGATTCTTTTTGCCAAAGTCAA
>CAMDSI010000084.1 GCA_945906915.1 Spirosoma fluviale
ACGAGCTGCCTTTTTTATTAAAGTACTTTAAGTACGAATCCCTTCAAGTAATTACTCTCGGGATGAAATAAGTTAATCGGGTGATCAGGGGATTGTGTCATTTGGTGTATCACCTGGATTTCTCTTCCTACAGCTATTCCTGCCGCTACCAGCATATTGTAGAATAAATCTCGCGTGATTACCTGAGAACAAGAATAAGTGAACAAGAGTCCGTTCTTCTTGATTTTGCGCAAAGCCAGTTCATTGATTTTTTGATAACCTTGCAAGGCTTTGTGCTTCGCATTCATTGATTTAGCAAAGGCAGGTGGATCTAAAACAATGATGTCAAATTCATCTTCATTCGCCTTTAAATAGGGTAGGGTCTCACCTACGATGGCTTCATGTTGTAATCCCTGCATTTTATTTAATTCGATGTTAGCCGTAACTAAATCGATGGCCTTTGCTGATGCGTCTAAAGAAATGACGGATGCAGCACCTGCTTCTAAGGCATATAAAGAAAAGCCTCCAGAATAGCAGAAGGTATTTAATACGGATTTCCCTTTTGCGTATTTAGCTAAAAGTGCTCTGTTTTCTCTTTGATCAATGAAGAATCCAGTTTTTTGTCCGGTGATCCAATTTATGGAGAAGGACAGGCCATTTTCTTTCACAGTATAGGGAACGCTTACTTCGCCAAAAACAAAACTATTCACGCAGTTCTGGGCGTATTCCGTAGGAAGTGTTTCGCGGCTTTTGTCATAAATCGCTTTGATTTTTTTTCCTAATACGGATTTAATCGCTTCCACAATTTCATCGCGGTCGCGGTGCATTCCGATGGTATGAGCTTGAAAAACGAGTACATCTTTGTACAAATCCATTATTAGTCCAGGGCAGCCATCACCTTCTCCGTGTATCAAACGAAAGGCATTTGTTTTGTCTAGGGGCAATAAAGCTCGTAGATCCCAGGCATTCTGAATCCGTTTTTCCCAAAATAAACTCTTGGATTCAATCGCTTGAAATGAGATAATTTTGACGGCAATGCTACCGTTATGGAAGTGACCCGTTCCTAGAAATTCTTCTCTAGAGCTAATTACATTGGCCCAATCCCCATCTTGAAGATTGGGACTTTGTTTTGCGATGGCTCCTGAAAATATCCAAGGATGAAAACGTTTAACCGGTGCGTCTTTCCCCGGTTTTAATTGAATAAAAGGATTCGAGTTCATTCTGCAAAATTGCAAAATTTATTCGAAAGATGGTTGGCCAGCTTCTAACCAAGCCGAATACCAAAGGTCTCCGACGTGTTTTATCGCCGCAGTAAATCGCGTTTCAATTTGGTTATTTAGGGCCTTATGATAGGCTAGGCTATATTTTATGCTTTGGATTTTGACTAAAGCTTGCCCTTTTTGTTCGAAACTATATTTTTCTCCCTCTTTAAGTGATGAGCTTACTTCAGACGCTATTTTGAACAAGTCTTTCAGTTGCTTGTGGGAAGCTAAGACCCAAGACCAACTAGCCTCTTGAACATGGATGATATGTGTTGCAGGACCACTGAATTGATCTAATTTGTTTCCTAATAGTTCAGGAATACGGGATTCCCAAAAACTATGCAATCCACCCTGATTTGTTTTTTGACCATCATAATTAGAACTAGTATGCAAAGGAACGTGTGCATCAGCGACATAATGACCTAGTTCAGAAGAAAGCTTGATAATTTGAAGGCTATCTTTTTTTATAAAGGCTAGAACAAGCCGTTTATACACGATGGGAATATGCCAGGGTACTATTCCGTGTTTTCGCAGAGAATCTTCAGATGTATGACGTAGCATTTGTTCCCAGGTACTAAAACTAACTTGATTTAATTGGTATTTATCTAGGTCAATATAGTGCCTTGCCGCTTCTTCGTCTAAAATATAACGCCTAGCGTCAGGTAAGACAGCTAATTCTTGTAATTCTTTCGAGTGTCTGCGGTAAAAGCTGTGTAGAGGTGAAGGCAAAGTGTAAATAGCCAGTAAATTGATTTTTCGATGGCCAAAAAATCCCCATGAACTACCATTTCTTGCTTGAGTGACTAAACTGACAAATAGTAATAGATAAATTTTATGTTTAGTCTTGTTAATTATATTCATATTAGTTACTTTTGCATTTCAATTTTGTAAAAAGAGAATTTTATTTAACAAATGGCAAATCATAAATCAGCATTAAAGCGTATCCGTTCTAACGAAGCAAAGCGTTTACGTAATCGTTACCAACACAAATCAACTCGTACATTAATCAAGAAATTGAGATTGACGACTGATAAATCTGTGGTAATTGAGCTTTTCAAGCAAGTTTCTTCTTCTTTAGATAAATTGGCTAAGAAAAACATCATCCACAAGAATAAAGCTGCAAATCAAAAATCTAAATTAGCTAAGTTAGTGAACAAAGTAGCTGCTTAATTTTAGATTATCATTATAGTGATAAACCCCTCCACAAGAGGGGTTTATTCGTTTATATGGGTTACCTTTCTTGCATGAAAATTGTCAGAAAAGAGGATTTGCCTCGGGAGAAATTAGCTCGATTAGGAGCAGGGGAGTTGTCATTGGTCGAAATTTTGACCGTTATCATTAGTTCAGGTTTTGCAAAGCATTCTGCCGCTATATTAGCTCAGGAGCTAGTTAATTCAGTAGATGGCGATCTAGCCGTTTTAGCTCGATATAATTTATTCGACTTTAAGAAATTGAAAGGTATTGGCCCAGCTAAGGCGGCTTTACTCGTTGCGAGCCTTGAGCTAGGTCGTAGGAGACAGATTTTCGAGTCTAGCGCTAAACTAGTCATTCGGAATTCAATAGACGCTTATAGTTTAATTAAACCCTATTTAGCAGATTTGATTCGAGAGGAGTTTTGGGTATTTCACTTAAATAGAGCTTCTACCGTCGTATTAGCAGAAAAGTTGAGTATTGGAGGAGTTTCGGGTACTACGGTCGATATTCGTTTGCTCTATAAATCTGCGTTAGAGCGTTTAACATCCTCCATTATTTTAGCGCACAATCATCCTAGTAATCAGATGAGGCCCAGTAGTTCGGATATAGAATTAACTAAGCAGGTAGTAGCAGCGGGGAAAATATTTGACATTGATGTGGTGGATCACCTCATCGTAGGGGCATCAACTTTTTACAGTTTTGCAGACGAAGGGAAATTAAACTAAAAGAGAGTGGATTATTTTCCTCTCTCTTTATAGATCTGTTGAAGTTTAACTCCTACGGCAATTGAAATTGCAAATAAGATGATAAAAAACGCTGCTCCTGAATATCCCATTGTATTGTTGTTTAATGATACAAATTTACGAATAATTTTAAAGAAGTCCTTTGGTGCTAGGCAAAGAATCTAAATTTTTTCGATCCCGATTAACTGCTATTTTAATGGCTTTAGCAAAAGCTTTAAATATGGCTTCAATTTTATGGTGCTCATTATCTCCTGTTGCCTGTATATTTAAATTACATTTAGCTCCATCTGAAAATGATTTAAAGAAGTGAAAAAACATCTCTGTGGGCATTTCACCTATCATTTCGCGCTTAAATGTAGCTTCCCAAACTAGCCAATTTCGACCAGAGAAATCAATCGCAACTTGTGCTAAACAATCATCCATAGGCAATAAAAAGCCATAACGTTCGATTCCCTTTTTGTTACCTAGAGCTAAAGCAAAAGCCTCACCTAGGGCTATTCCTGTGTCTTCAATGGTATGGTGTTCGTCGATATGCAGGTCGCCTGCTACTTGTATAGCTAAATCAAGATTTCCATGCTTGGCTATTTGATCTAACATGTGATCGAAAAAGCCTACACCCGTTTCATTTTTAGCGAATCCTTTTCCATCTAAATTTAATTCGATCGATATCTTAGTCTCGTGCGTGTTACGCTCGTGTAGAACTCGTCTTGCTGGTAATAAAAAGAATTCGTGTATTTCGCTCCAGTTAGCACATTGTAGGGCTGTGAAAGCTAGTAAATCCTTTGGTATTGCTAAATCGCCTAATAGAATACCTTTTGCACCTAAATTCTTAGCTAATTCAATATCTGTCAATCGATCTCCGATCACATAGGAGTTTGACAGATCATATTCGGTAGAGAAATATTCGCTAAGCATTCCGATACCTGGTTTACGGGAAGGATTGTTTTCGTGAGCAAAACTGCGATCGATATGAACTTGTCCGAAGATGATACCTTCGGAGGCAAAGATGTCAAGCATTTTTTGATGCGCTGGCCAAAACGTTTCTTCCGGGAAAGAAACGGTCCCTAAGCCATCCTGATTCGTTACCATCACTAATTCAAACTCAGAGATGGTCGTGATTTTTTTCAGATTAGAGATTACCTCCGGCAGGAAAGCTAGCTTTTCAAAGCTATCTACTTGCTGGTCAATTTTGGGTTCTTCGATTAAAGTCCCATCTCTATCAATAAATAACACCTTTTTCATCTGACAAAGGTAAGCAAATAAAAAAAATAAGGTAATTTTGGGCTAGAAATAATCTATATGAGCCAGGTTTTTGCACTAGTTACACCCGAAGAAAAAGCGTTTTTTGCTAAGCGTTTAGCTGATCTCTGTACAGAGAAGCAGGAAAAGGTGATAGAATTGATTCCTGCCTTTGAGGCCGTAGTTTTAGGTAGTGTGCTGAAATTATTTCGGAATAGAATCCGTTTTAATGCCCTCTATAATTTTATGTTAGCTAAATCAGCTCCGCAAGAGGATGTAGCTAAATTATTGAGTTCAGGAAAAGGGATGCCAGATTATGAACTGATGTACCGCTACGGCGAAGGAATGATGGGCATTTTGTTGCCTGATAAAAAAAGTGCGATAGCTACCTTATTAGGTGGTCAATTAGGGGCTAAAAGCTCAACGATAATCAAAGGATTAACTTTGAGTTTTGCCTTATATGGGTATCGTTTGAAAGAGTTTGATTATGATGCCTTGCGTGATTTCAAATCTTTTGGTGATTATTATCAACCCATTAAAAATGATTTTTATGCGTTAGCACCTGCTAAGATTCAGGTCGTTTTAATCGATGTTTTAGTTTTAAAAGAGGTCTTTAAAGGTGAAAATACGGTAAATGATGAACCCTATTCCCCGTCTGATGATCATTCGGTACGAAATTACAAGTTAATAGCTGGTGTAGTAATAGGTATTTTAATTGTTGGTATTGCCTTGTTTTTTGGCTTACGTAAAGAGGAGGTAATTGTTGAAAAAGAGGAAACGGATCAAATCATCCCTATCGATAGTTTAACTAAACTGAATGACAGTCTTACACAAGCGGTATTAGATTCAGTAAAGACAAGGAATGATTCCCTTGTTACCTTAGTGTGGCCAGATGAAAAACCCTTCGAAGTTCCTAAGGAGTCAATTGTGGTCGCTTTTCATGCCTATGCCTCAGATTCAACGGTTACCGCACCTCTAGAGCTAACTTGCACGGAACTTGATTTTAGTGATAAAACCGAATTATTATCTTCTCCGAAAACGTATTTATTCAAGCGTATCGTCGATGGGATGAATAAATTCAAAGAGGTGGATGTTCAAGTTCAAGTGTCTTCTGATAAAGGGGTTGCGATTGCTAAAGAGCATGCTTATGTAGTGAAGAATCGACTAGTAGGTGAGGGTCTAAATCCCAAAAGAATTACCATCGCAACGCTACCTAATTCCTTGAATAATCAAATCATTTTCAGCTTTAAAAAGCGTTCTTCATTAAAATAGTACAATTTCATTGGTTTCTAATTTAATAAGCGGTACTTTTGTACTTTGTTTATTAAATACATCCGCAGGAACTCTCTTTTTCCTTTTTTCAAAGGCTATCGGCAGGAGTTAAATTACGGATGTGTTCGGGCATCGTAATTAAAATATATCAAATGAGTGAAAAAATTCGCTTCGATTCCCTTCCATTGTCGGAAGGAATCCAAGAAGCAGTAAAAGAAATGGGCTTTGAGTTTGCTTCTCCCATCCAATCAGAAGCAATTCCTTTCGTGATGGAAGGTCGTGATGTCATCGGACAAGCACAGACAGGTACTGGTAAAACAGCTGCCTTCGGTATTCCGATGATTGAGCATATAGTTCCTTTTGAGAAGTATGTTCAAGCAATCATCTTATGTCCTACGCGTGAATTAGCGGTTCAAGTTTCTGAAGAAATGAAGAAGTTGTCTAAGTTTACTAAAGGGGTTTGGGTGACGACGGTTTACGGTGGAGATTCTATCGATCGTCAAATTAAGTCCTTGAAAGCAGGGGCTAACATCGTAGTAGGTACTCCTGGTCGTGTAATCGACTTAATCGAGCGTCGAGCATTGAAATTAAATCAAGCATCGATGGTCGTTTTAGATGAGGCAGATGAGATGTTAGATATGGGTTTCCGTGAGGATATCGAAAGCATTTTGGAAGAAATTCCAAATGAGCGTCAGACAGTCTTGTTCTCAGCAACAATGTCTAAGCCTATTATGGCCTTGACTAATCGTTATTTGACCAATCCCCAGTTAGTTAAGGTGGTTAAGAACGAAATCACGAATGTGAACATCGAGCAATTATACTATGATGTGAAAGGTCGTGCGAAAATGGAGGTGACGACGCGTCTAATCGATTTCTATTCGTTGAAATTAGTATTGATTTTCTGTAACCAAAAGAAGCGAGTGGATGAAGTGGTGGAAGAATTGGTGTTGCGTGGTTATGCAGCAGAAGGATTACACGGTGATTTGCGTCAATCTCAACGTACTCAAGTGATGAATCGTTTCCGTTCTGGAAATGTGAGTTATTTAGTGGCGACAGATGTGGCTGCACGTGGTTTAGACGTAGATAATTTAGATGCCGTAATTAATTACGATATTCCTTTAGATGAAGAATATTATGTACACCGTATCGGTCGTACAGGTCGTGCAGGTAAATCTGGAAAGGCTTTTACTTTAGTGGTAGGTGCTGAGCGTAATCGCTTGCGTGAAATTATGAATTACACGAAAGTGAAGATCGATAAAGGAGTTATACCTACTTTCTCTGACGTAGTGGGAGTGAAGAAGGGGATGTTTATTGATCGGGTAGGTGCTACAATCGCTGAAGGCGGTTTAGAGTTATTCGATGATGCATTGCCTAATTTCCAACATGCTGGTTTCACTGTGGAGCAAGTAGTGGCTGCGTTAGTGAAGATGAATATGGGTGTCGTGAAGAACGAATTCGGTGATGAAAATCTCGAAGGTGATATGGAACGTAGCTCTCGCAAATATGGTCGTGATGAACGCGGCGGTGGTGGCGGTGGTCGCTTCGAAAGAGGCGGTGGCGGTGATCGCTGGGGCGGTGGAGATCGTCGCGGTGCTGGTCGTTTCGAAAGAGGTGGTGACCGTGGCGGTGATCGCGGTGGTCGTTTCGAAAGAGGTGGTGACCGTAATGCTGCTCCTCGTGGTCCACGTGTGGATCGTGAAGGCAAGCCTTACAAGTCAGATGAAAACATGGTTCGTTTAGTGGTTAACATTGGATTTAACGAGAAGATCTCTCCTTCGAATATCGTAGGAGCCTTCGCAGGAGAATCGGGAATTCCAGGAAATGTATTAGGTCAAATTCAGATCGAAAACAAACACACTTTTGTGGATGTTCCGAAAGAATATGCTAACGTCGTGATTGATAAAATGGGCGGTGCCCAAATCAAGGGTAAGCGAGTGAATGTTGAAATTGCGAAAGCAGAAAAATAGTTAAAAGGGGCTCATTTTGAGCCCCTTTTTTGTTACATCTTTCGTAAGTAAAAGTTTTGCTTTGGGCAGATTGGTTTGAAAAAAACCAAACCTACTGTATATAAATCCACGGTTTGAATGACCTTCGGATGCGATTTTAAGGCATTCCAAAAATCTTCCTTTTCGTAAGGATTTCTTAGAAGAAGGAGTGTATTTTCATCGACTTTGGCAGGATCATACTTTTCCTCCATTTCCTCTATCGAATAAGCTGGATAACGCAATTTAAGTGACTCAATTAATTCTAGGTAAGATAGCTGACCGTTTAAATAGGGATTCAAAAGTTCGACATACAAGGCATAAATGGATGGTGAATGCAAACCATGCGCCGTTTGTGACTTTAAAAAAAACTGCAGACGATTCATTAATTTAAGTGAAAAGCGGGGATAAGTTCAAAAGGTGGGATTTTCACTTTAAAAGTAGCCTGATTCTCTAGATTAAGGAATACATAATGTCCACTCATTTTTCCGATCGAAGAGATTAAAGGGCAACCAGACGTATACGTGAATGAATTACCTACTTCTATGATGGGTTGCTGCCCTACGACCCCCAGCCCATTGACAGTTTCTTTAGAACCGATACCGTCTACGATCTCCCAAAAACGACTAACTAATTGTCCTGGTTGATTACTCAAATTTTTGATTGTAATTTGGTAGGAGAAAAAGTGCTTATAAGGCGGATTCAATTCAAACTCTGGTAGATGTGTGGTGTCTACTGTAACTAAGAACCCGTTATCAACTGCTTCTGTCATCTTTTTACTAGTATAATGAGTAATATCAATGTAAAATTAGTGGATTCTTTGAATAATGATTGGGAAAAGGTG